>JARRLM010000196.1:0-5300 GCA_037386985.1 Acidobacteriota bacterium
TCAGAGAACCGTCTATCGTCCGATCAGGTCCTTTAAGAATATGACAGAGGAAGAAGTCCATCAGGCTGCCGAAAAAAGCACCCTTTCTTTTACCGAAGTTCCGGATAATCCTATGATACAGGGCGGTCAAATGGGGGACAACATCCTTCCGTTCAGTGATCTGCTGGTGGGAAAAGAGTTCACTCTCCGTTATGATCACGACGGCCCGGTCTGGAATTACAGGATCCTTGACATTCATAATCTAGAGTGGAAAGAAGAAGGTGAAACCCGGTGGCAAAAAGAGACCTACCGGGGCTTCGAAGTCGATGATAACCTGGTTTTTCTCGGTCATATTCATAGCGGAAGCAGGCCCCGTGCCAGTAGAAAAATCGCCATAGACCTGAACAACGGTTTAACCACCTGTGTTCTCTCGAAGATGGGCTCGGAGTATTATGGAAATGAGACATCTTACAGAGCCCTCTTTGGTGTAGTTGAGATGGAAGGGCTGGAAGCCCCTAAATACGTACGTCATGAACTGACCGATGAACTGGCCGGACGCGCAATCACCACGACTTATTCCGACGAGGGGACATCCATGCACCTGTTCACTACGCCCCACTCCTCGGCGTGGACAATCTTCATGGAGGATCAAACCCTTGGAATGCAATGGTGTGCCCCGTCCATATATGTGAAGCTTCGTGACGGCGTCTATATATACACCGAATGTGAGGAAGCCTGCAACGGCTCTGAAATGTGCGTCTTAATGAATGACAAAAACATGTTCTACACTGGCTTCGGCTTCTCCGGCGGTGAAACGGGAGTAAGTCTTATTATGATTGGGGCCATTGTTCGCGATCTCGGAGAAGGTCGGCGCCGGTATGTCCGCCGTATTGGCTTCCGCTGTCCCGGGCATGTCCAAACCCGGGATAGATCGTGATGCAGAGTTGAAGACCCGGGTTGATCAACTCTCCAATCAGTTGGGAATCCTTGAAGATGAGAATGCCATCCGTGAATTGCACAAGGTCTATGAAACCTGTCTTAACAGCGGTAAGTATGAAGATGTCGTGAACCTGTTCACCAATAACGGAGAAGTGGTATTTAATGGAGGCGTCTTTAAGGGAAAAGAAGGGGGTGTCCATCGCTTGTATTTCGAGCACTTCAGTCCTGGTTGGACCGGAAAGAGGATCGATCCGGCACCGGGCTTCCTGCCGAATACAGAAGACCGGCAGGATATGATAAAGGTGGCGGCTGATCGTAAGTCAGCCAAAGCTAAATTCTCCTATTCCATGCAGGTAGGCGTCCCCATGGTCTCGAATTGGCCATTCGCTAAAATGGCTCGCTTGCATGGCCAGGGAATCAAGAAATGGTGGGAAGGCGGAGTATATGATATATCCTATGTGAAAGATATGAAGGATGGGACCTGGAAAATAGAAAGACTTGAACACCATGTGTTGTCGAAAGCGGATTACAGTCCCGGAAAGTCCTATGCCAGGCCGATTTCCGTTCCTCTCTTCTCGAAGAGATACCCGGAGGATCCGGTTGGACCGGACAAGCTCATCACGACAACATAACCGCTTCAGCTTTGCTTCTTAGCAACTACCACATAGCGACTCGTGACGCAAAGTATCTTCTTTTTCTGCATTGCAACAACAACATTAGCCTGGAACCTAGCTGTTTGTGCAAGGCGGGACGTCCATAAGAAACTAAGAAAATGCATATACCCCACAGTTGTTTGCTTTTTATGGACGTCCCCCTCTGTGGCTGATTCTGATGTCGAAAGGGAAATTCTCTGTTTTCTGCGGCAACGTATTCAGATCACTTTTCCGGCGTGTTTTACTGGTTTAAAGAACTGAAGGAACGGGTTCCGGTGAACTAATCCTCAGATTCCTGAGCGCATTTCAAGTGGCATTAATTTTCAATGCCCAGAATATACCTATAATAGGGTCACTGTTTTATCTGGAAATAATAGGATATACTCAGCCTGTTGCCAGAGGATCTTATGCCCGAGGTCTACCTTCGCTTTCAGCTTCAGTCTCCGGCTTCGCCTGACAATTCGGCGGACAAGTCGGCCCATATATTGGTCATATCAAGCTCGATGCTAAGGAAGATAGAGAAAGAACAATGATTGGGATAACGATTTCACACTACAGGATTGTGGAGAAGATCGGCCAGGGAGGGATGGGGGAAATCTATAAGGCTGAAGATACCAAGCTGAGCCGATATGTCGCACTGAAATTCCTGCCGGAAGCCTTCACCAGGAAGGTGAAGCGAACCACCGCCCTCGGAGGCGGACAGGAAGTCCGCCGAGAATGAGTTCAGACATTCGCCGGATGTTTGAACTTGCATTTTTTGTACTAAAAACAACGAACCAAAGCAGGAGAGGAGATGTCCGAGCAGAAAGACGCATCAACATTCACGATTGAGAAAAATAAAGCCCTGTACGAGGACCCCGTTCTCGACTGGGAAGACAAAACTGACTTTGAACACGCTCAACGCGGCTTTATTGCCAGAATGGAAGATCTGGTCATTCGAAATGAAGACGATGAGATAGTGTGGGAATTGACACCTTATGGATTTCTAGACGATGAAACGGCACCTCCCACGGTCAACCCGAGCCTTTGGAGGCAAGCGAGGCTCAATATGTATCACGGTTTGTTCAAGGTAACCGAACGAATTTATCAAGTACGCGGCTATGATCTCTCCGTAATGAGTTTCATACAAGGTGAATCCGGGTGGATCGTCATTGATCCTCTTGTCTCCACTGAGTGCGCCCGGTCATCACTGGAACTTGTTAATCAAAACCTCGGTGTAAAACCGGTAAATGCTGTCATCTATACCCATAGTCATGTCGATCATTGGGGGGGTGTGAAAGGTGTTGTGTCAGAAACTGATGTAAAATCAGGAAAAGTCAGAATCATCGCCCCGGAAGGGTTCATGGATTTTGCAATCAGTGAAATGATCTTTGCAGGAAATGTCATGGGCCGAAGGGCCGCTTCCCAGGCTGGTTCAGGTTTGCCAAAAGGGCCGAAGGGACAGGTTGATGCGGGGATAGGTAAATCAGCATCCAATGGGTCTGTGACGCTCATTCCGCCTACCGATATAATTTCCGGTACCGGCGCCAAAATGATTATTGACGGGGTCGAGATAGTTTTTCAGAACACGCCCGATACGGAAGCCCCAGCCGAATTTAATTTATATTTTCCCCAGTTTAAAGCGTTATGCATGGCCGAAAACTGCACACACACACTGCACAATCTTTATACCCCCAGAGGCGCTGAAGTCCGGGATGCCCGGGCATGGTCAGGATTCATAGATGAAACGATAGATCTTTTTGCCGACAAAACGGAGGTCATCTTTTCCAGCCATCACTGGCCCACCTGGGAACGGGATAGCTGCATAGAGTTCCTTATCGGTCAACGTGATATCTATAAATACATCCATGATGAGACGCTTCGGCTTGCGAACCATGGGTACAACATGGCCGAGATAGCTGAAGTGCTGACTCTCCCTCCTAACCTGTCCGGCAAGTGGTACAATCGAGGTTATTGGGGAACAGTCAGTCACAATGCAAAAGCGGTTTATCAGAAATATCTTGGCTGGTTCGATGGGAATCCTGCCAATCTTCATGCGCTGCCCCCCGAAGATGCAGCTAAAAAATATGTAGAATTTATGGGAGGCGCCGATGCAACGCTGAATAAGGCTCGCAAATACTATGATAAAGGAGAATACAGGTGGGTGGTTCAGGTCGTAAACCATGTCGTTTTTGCCTTTCCCGATAATAAAGAGGCAAAACTGCTTCAAGCAGATGCCATGGAACAACTTGGATACCAGGCCGAAAGCAGTATATGGCGAAATGACTATCTGCAGGGGGCAAAGGAACTTCGGAAAGGGGTTGCTCAAAAAGGGGCGGCAATTCTCGCCAGCAAGGATGTAATCAAGGCTATTGCCACTGATCTGTTATTCGATTATCTGGCCATTCGGTTGAACGGGCCGAAATCGATGAGTGAAACAATCACTATTAATATTGAATTTACCGATACCGACGAGCAATATTGCCTGACACTTAACAATGGCGTTTTAAACCATAAAAGAAACAGTCCGGCCCAAGATGCCGATATTGACCTTGTCCTGTCGCGTTCCGTTTTTAACGAAATCATACTCAAGGAGGCCGTTCTGGATCAGACGGTAGTGTCTGGTGGCATAAAAGTGTCAGGCAGTCAGGAACTGCTAAACAAGTTCTTCTCTTATTTTGATGAGTTTGAGTTCTGGTTCAATCTTGTCACACCTTAACAATCAGTATTGCATGTGTTGATTCCATGAAGGATCTAGAATCTATGGGTGAAAAACTTTTCAAAAAGCTCGGGATTGACAAGGATTTAGATCCATTGGAAACAGCCCGTGCCTTGCCCTGGGAAAAAATAGTGGAAACCGAGGAAAGCCTTTATAGTGAACTGGATATAAACACAGGCGTTCATTCTTCCTATAACCCGAATTAACAACCCCTGAAGCGGAGGTGCAACATGATAAAGAAGTTTAGCATCGTTACATCAGTTTTTCTTCTCATCGCTGTCTGTTCGACAGCATATTCTTCGGAAAAACTGAGGGTATTGAATCCGACACCACCGAACAGAATGGTGGATCGCGTACCGCTGACACCCCGACTTGATACGCTGGAAGGAAAGACGATCTTCCTGGTGGATATCGGTTGGGGAGGTCCGAATGCGGCTCCCAGTATTTATGAGGAAATGAAAGCCTGGTTTGCCCAGAACATGCCTAGTGTGAAAGTGGAGGTCCGGGGAATCGAAGGCTTCTACATGCAGGATCAGCCCAAACTCTTGAAGGAGATATCTGAGCATGGCGACGCGGCTATGTTCGGGATATCCGGTTGAGACAGCTGCACTTCGGCCGTGAGCCGAAACTGCAAAGCGCTGGAACAGACATACAATATCCCCACTGTCGGGGGCGCGGCATCCAATATCGTAAATTACGCCCTGGATCACGATTTCAAGTACACCAACGGGTCGCCCATTCGATATATATCTTTTCCCTTTCCGGTGGCCGGGCAGCCTCAATCGGTCCACCACAAATATATTTTTGAGCGCAATGACGTGGTAAGCGGAAAACCGATGATGCAGGCATTCATCGACGCCCTGACCGCTCCTCTGACCGACAGAGAGAAATACAAAGGACCGGCACCGGAACCTTCCCCGGAAGAATCCCGCTTTCTTGGGCCGGACACCGAGGAGAACCTGCATCAGCTTTTCAAGGACCTGGACTATACAGACTATCTGCCCATTGTCCTTCCGACCGAAGAACGGGTG
>JARRLM010000197.1:0-4707 GCA_037386985.1 Acidobacteriota bacterium
ATGAAAAAGGCGGTCCTGACGGGAAACAGGCCTGTGTACATTCCTGTCCCATGCAGGCTCTGAAGGTTGTGCACAAAACTCCGGATCAGAAGGAGACGGAAGGATACTCCGTCAACCTGCGCAACGAAAACTACATAAACCTGGGCCTTGTCGATGACAGCAGAATCATTCCACCCATAATGCAAGACAGCCAGCCCAGAATCCCAGGCAAACCAAATCCAAAGGCAAAGGAATAGGAGGACTGATATGAAAGGCGGATATACAGGCAAAATCGCAAGGGTAAGCCTGACTGATAAATCAGTCAGTACCATTCCAACCGAAAAATATGTGGAGTTTGGCGGCGGACATGGGATTGGCTCAGCCATATTCTTCGACCTGGTCGGCGATCAGCTGCCTTTTGAGGCATTCGATCCAAGAAATCTGATCATAATGATTGCCTCCCCATTTTCCGGAACCTTCACACCCGGCTCCGGAAGAACCGAAGTACAGGGGCTTGGCCCCATGCTTTATCCGATTGAATGGTTCGGGCTCAGTAACTTTGGAGGTCGTTTTACCGCCCAGCTTAAATTTGCCGGGTGGGACGGCATCGTGGTAGAAGGCGCGGCCAGTGGACCGGTATGGATAAACATAATGGATGACAAAATCGTCATCGAAGATGGAAAAGACCTCTGGGGAATGGATACCTGGGATACCCAGGAGGAAATAGCCAGACGCGTGATGCCGGGTCTCAAACATGGTGAATGGGCAGAGGTTGACGCCATGAACTTCACCACACAGGTCCCGGCGGTCGTGTGCTGCGGACCCGCCGGCGAAACGAAAAGCCGTCTTGGCGCCCTGCTTCAGGGACCCGGATCCCAGGCCGCGCTATGCGGATTCGGTGGTGTTTTCGGATCAAAAAACCTCAAGGCCATCAGCGCGATAGGTACCGGAAACGTTCCCATTGCGGATCCCAAGGCGTTTATGGACACCCGCTCATGGTACAAGCAGTATCAATGGAATGTGGACAATCCCCGGGAGGGCAACAGGTTTATAACAGGGATGTACAGAGTGTCGGCCGGTGCTCCGAGCGGCGCAAATACGACCAATGGCCAGGTCCCACTTGTCCCGGCCCGGGCGGCTGCCTGTGCATCCTGCCCGAGGGGCTGCCGCATGCGGACGGCAACCAGCGACAGCAATGAATCGGTCTGCGGTGGCACCATGACTTTCGGGGGCATGCGGGGAGGGGACGGAAATCTTAAGACTACCCGCAAGCAGAACGACCTGATGCAGAAATACGGTTTCGGCCACTGGCAGCTTATACCCACCCGGGGCTATCTCCAGACCCTCTATCAGAAGGGGCTGGTTGGCAAAGGGAAGCTGATCGAATGCGATCTCCCCCTGGACCAGACGAACTCCACGGCGTTCCCCGAGATGCTCATGAATGCCATGGCCACGCGAAAGGGGATCGGCGACGACCTGGCCGAAGGCGCCGCGAGGTTTGCAGCTAAGTATGGGCGTTATGACGAGGATGTTCATAAAGGCGACCTTCGGCTGACCTACTGGGGAACCTCGGACCATTACGATGCAAGGATCGAGGTGGAATGGGGGTTCGGTTCTCTCCTGGGAGAACGGGATCTTATGCTCCATATGATGGCCAACTATCCGCTCCACTGGATGGCGTGGACGGGTGATCCCTACCTGACAGCCGAGCAGGCCGCCAAGCTCTACACAGACGCCATGGTTCCTTACAACGGCGATGAATTCATGGCGGATTACAGTGAAAACAATATTTACTCCGACAGCAAGGTCAAAGCAGTTGCCTGGGTAAAGCATTATGAAAAATTCTGGATCGGTGGCGGCGGTTTCTGCGGCTGGCGATGGCCGATGTGTATCACCCCCACGACCGCTGACAGGAGGGGTCCGACACCTGAGGCGGAACCGAGATTCTGGAACGCGGTGACCGGCCAGAACCTGTCCTTCGCGGATGCCATGGAGGTTGGCCATAAGATCTATACCCTGGACAGGTCTATATGGATATTGCAGGGCAGGCACCGGGACATGGAAGTATTTCCGGATTATATATATGACCAGCCGTCCGGAGGCACTGAAATGCCGATGCACATTGACGGTCAGTGGAAATATGACAGCGGCAGGGGTCGAAAGCTGGACAGGGACAAATTTGAAGACTGGAAAACCAGGTTCTACAAATTTGAGGGCTACAATCCGGAGAACGGATATCCCACGCGTGATACCCTTGAAGGCATGGGTCTTAAGAGAGTTGCCGATCTTTTAGACAAGAGGGGCAGGTTAGGTTAGGGCAAGGTACTATTGTTGACTGCCCTGATAATCCGCAATACAAGCAACCGGGGCAGCCCAGGAACCGAGATCAAAAGCTTGGACATCTTGCCTCAAGGGATGAGTTCCGGTGGATCTCTCTCTTTATTTTTAATCCGGTTTTCGGAGAGAAGACCACTCAGGCTAGAGTTGGGCCGGCATCTTCAACTATCGTCTGCCCTGCCGCTTCTATCCACGAAGAACGATACCGGTTACTTCAGGATTTTTACCTCAGCTCCCGCTACACCCTGCTCGCCGCAAAACGTGTAGAAGAGGTAAATCTTTCCGTCTTCCTCAAACACAACCGGGTCTCGAACCTGACGTACCGGACGATCGATCGCCCCGACAGCCGACGGCTCGTTAGGCAAATCCGGACATTCATAGGAAGCTTCAGGGGTGAGCACCTGCTGGATTTCTCCGATCTTCCATGCGTTCCAGTCGCCATCAAGGTTGATGGTCGTGTGCAAAATACTTTCCGGCGCATCCCCGATGACTGAAAAGAACACGTGGAGAACATCCCCCTCCTTCAGAAGTCCGGTATGCCGAACGCTGTTGGAGAAGCGCGTGCCTCCGAAGGGATTTCCACCCACCTTAAATTCCTGCAAAGGGCCACTCGCACACAGGAGCTGTCCCAGTCGCGATATCGCATAAAACATGCCGTTGTGCTGAAAGACGCGGAGGTAAGTCTCACGGCTAATGGTCGGTTGAGCTTTGAAGTGCAAACCGTCTTCGGATACAGAAGCTTGACTGTACTGATAGTAACCATTCTGTCGAGCCCACTGTTGCGCTTCAGCACGATCTTCAGGCCATCGCCTGCCTTCGGTCCAGACGCCGTGCGTCCACATGATGATTCGCTTGTTCGCTTCGTCCAAGTATATTTCCGGCGATGCGATGTGCGTGTAGAAACCTGGAGGACTGTCTACCGGGTCCGGCTGCGGCCGGTAGAAGGCGGAATCCTCTACCTTCAGGACTCCCGGTTCGTAAATTTTCCACGGACCGTGCAAGGAGTCTGCGTAGGCAAGGCGTATAAACTGGCCTTTGTGATGCGCGAAGTACATGTAGTAGCGTCCCATCGGATGCTCCACCCAGCTTGGAACATGGATGACTGAAGGCCCGTTGGCGTTATCGCCGAGGGTCGACGACATGTCGAGGGTGACCAGTGGATTTTCAGGGAATCTTGTGACTGTGACATTCGTTTCCGGAACAATCCCAGCCAAGACAGTACCAAACAGAAGGACAAGAACTCGGTTTGTCATCACACCTCCAGCCGATAGGATGATTCAAAGCCTGTTCTTACAATAATGCATCCCATCGAGAAACTACCACAGAATCCGGATAAAAATATTTTGCCGCTTAGAGGTCTCACCGGCGTTGACAATTTCCGGACCGTTCTTCGGCCTTTTGACCTGGAACCCCGTAACCCTTCCGTGCTACATGCCAACGTCTTGGAAACGAAGGCTTACAGGTTGGGTATGTTACTCAGGAAGATCTTCGGGGTAGACATTTTCAACATGAAGATCGCCGTAAATAACGCGATAGGTCTCGGACTTTTCCGGCCTGTACCAGAAGATGGGCGTTCCCGCTTCACCCAGCTGAACACCCCGGCCCCGATAGGTCCATTCACCCTCACCCCGGAAGAAACGAATGAAAAGGATGTATTCCGTTATTTTCTTACTACGGGCTTCTGCTTCTTCTTTTGGAAGATTCATCGATGCCTCCTGTTTGATAAAATCCGGCAACGACTTCATAAAATCATCCAGAGAAACACTGTCGGGGAAAAACCCACCGTTGGAGCTTTCTGCCATCAGGCGCAGGCCTTCGATGAAGTTAGCCTCCGTTCCCGCCTGGAGGTCCAGCGTCATGGGTTCGTGCACCGTGTATCCTGCGGGTACTTCCATGCTAAACAGATCCTCTTCCATCGGAAGGTCGAACTCTATGTTTTTGAAGGTCATATACACCTGCCCCTCATTTTGCTCGACACGTACGGGGAGTCCAGTGTCAACATCAGCCCAGATAGTGAGGTCGACCTTGGGGTGACTGGCGAAAAATCCGACCACTTCCCTGCCGTTGAGCTGTTTGCGGCCAAGATCCTCGACAGTGAAATCCGGTATATCCTCTAATATCAAGAGGGTGTTTTTCAGGTTCTCCAGGTAATTCTGGATGGAAGGCACTCCTTCAAGATCCATGTACCGGGCTTCCATGATTGCTTCATTCAGAATAAGTATTCGCCCATTTTCAAGATCGATAATGGTCGCGACCATTTCCGCGCCGACTATATCCTCGTTGAATACGGTTCTGCGAATGCGTGAACCCATCACCGCATCATGAATTACCGTGGTGCTGCCATCATCAGGACCGACGACGAAGTCGTAAGCAGCAGTCTTGGCATTCAAG
>JARRLM010000198.1:0-6327 GCA_037386985.1 Acidobacteriota bacterium
GGTTCGTTCGGGAGTTCCCCGAGGGTTACAACATAGTCCTTCGTTACGCCCTCACGAAAAACTTTCAGATGTACCGGCGTTTTCGGTGCGGTCATAGCAATGTTCAACCGGAAATCGTGAGTTTCAGTGATGGGTTGTCCGTTCATATCCAGCACGATATCCCCTCTCAGCAGGCCGCTCTTCCCGGCAGGGCCATCTGGATCCACGTCTCCCAGTAGTGCGCCGTAGTTTTTGCTCAAGCCGAAAGATTTTGCTATGTCGGGCGTAACCGGCTGAATCCAGGCCCCGAGGTATCCGCGTACGACACGCCCGTTTTTCAAAATTTGATCCATTACCATATGAGCCATCTTGATGGGAATGGCAAAGCCGACGCCCTGGCTGCCGCGGCTGCCGTCACCTGTCAGGATAGCGGTATTGATTCCTATGAGGTTGCCGTTCACGTCAACCAGCGCTCCTCCCGAGTTTCCCGGATTGATGGATGCATCCGTTTGAATAAAGTCTTCGTAATCCTCAATGCCCAGGTCGCCGCGTCCGGTCGCGCTGATTATTCCGGCAGTCACCGTTTGACTCAGGCCGAACGGATCTCCAACAGCCAGGACAAAGTTACCGACATGGACATTGGAGGAATTACCCAACTGCAGGCTGGACAGATTTTCAGCATCTATCTTAAGGACGGCGATATCCGTTCTCGGATCGGTCCCGATTACGCGGGCCTTGAATTCTCTTTTATCCGTCATGGATACTCTGACGTCATCCGCTCCCTCAACGACATGGTTGTTCGTCAATATGTAGCCATCTTTGCTGACAATCACGCCGGAACCAAGAGCATGTTCGCGTTGCTGTCCGGGTGAGTTGAATTGCTCAGGGAATTGATTGCCGAAGAACTGGCGAAAAAAGGGATCGGAGAAAAACGGCACATTCGTTTGCGGATTATCGATGACTTTAGTGGAAGAGATATTAACAACCGCAGGTACGACTTTGGAAATGATCGGAGCAAATCCCGACTCAAAGGATATGTTCCTGTTGTATACAGGTGGGGAATCAGCGAAAACCACCTTAGGCGCGCTGGTTCCATTTTCATGGAGCAGGTAGGAATTTGCTCCTACAACCGATCCCGCCGCGGCTGCCAGAAACAGAGCCGCAGCAATGGCAATTACGGACTTCAAATGGACATGACTTTTCGTTTTTTCTTTCACAATGTTTCCTCCTTATTATCTCCTGTCTCATTCTTCATGCATGGAGTATGAAAAAATGAGTACGAATATGAATGCAGTGTGACGGGGCGCCGTCTAATTTTTTTCATACGAGAGCCTCGTATTTGCAGATTTTAAAATTCTTTTGGCCTGCATGACTTCCTGGGAGGGACCGTGAACGATCAATAGGTAGCTGCCTTTTCGAAGCGCTTCCTCATAGTCCTGCACGCTGTCTTTGGCTAATCCCATGCTGTACAACATGGCTCCCAATACGCTAAGGCCGCTAAAGATTGCGGAATTTTTGAGAACCGCTACAACCCATAAAGAAATTGGACCGATGACAAGAAGAGAGCCGGTTCCGGGGCAGCTGAAAAAAACCCAATCCTGAATCATGGCGCAGAGCCTGTTCCAAAAGTTGCTTTGCTTGCCCCAACAATTAAGGGTGTGGCCTTGTTCGTAATAGGCAGTCAACTCCTGCTGCTTCCCATAGGCTTTGCCTACGACTGAGATTCGTTTTATGTCAAATCCGAAATTTTTCAATTCCACGACAGCCTCCTGTAGCTGATCGGGATTTGCGCAGATTGAAACTGCTGCATTTTCTTTAAGCATGCGCCCTCCAGATTCAATTAGGGTTTTTGCAAATCACGTTCCAACTAAAGGATCAGATCCCACACTGCGATGTATAATTTCCTGCCCGGACGATGGGAGGTCGTGGATATAAGTGCTTTTTTTCAAATCATATATATGGTTTTGCATACATAGGGTTACCCCTCGTTCCCGACTGCAAAAAACAGTCTGAAAAGTTCAATGCCGATCCGGAACAGAATTAGGAATGCATATCGGGTGTCGCATTCTGCTACATGTGTCGCTTCCCGCAACACTTCCCTGAAATTCCCATCGATTTCTCATCGAACCGGTCTGTATCTGGGATAAATACCCGTTAACGGTGCTGGGGTCGGATTTTGGGAATCCAGCAGAGGAACAGGATGGGAGATTTCGCTTGACTGACCATAAGTATCTGAGCCTAAGATATAAATCATTAAGGCTTTAAGCGAATATCGAATGGGAGCAGTCAGGGGAAAGTAAAGGCAGTTATCCTTTCAGGCAAGTACCCATGAAAAAATCCAATGACCACCTCATAATGTTAAGTTTTGGATTCGCACTCCTGATCCTGGTTTTTATCGGAGGTATGTTTTACTGGACGACGCGCCGTTTGATATGGACAAATACAAAGGCACTGGATACATATCAAATCGTCGAAAACCTGAACGCACTCTTAGCCGGTATGTATAAAGGCGAAAGCTCCGCTCGTGGATTCATGATGTCCGAGGCCGTCGAAGACGTCGAAATCTTTCGGGCTGCAATAGCGGAAGTTCAGACCGTCATCCGTGATTTGGAGCCAATGATTGCAGAAAATCCCGAACAGAAGGCCCGCTTCGAAATCCTTAGATCAGCTGTTAATCAAAGAATCGAATTCAGCAACCACAAAATAGAGTTGCGCAAATCACAAGGGTTTAATCCTGCCCTTGATTTTTTCCTGACCGGTCGTGATCAGACCTTAATGGATTCGATAAATGCCGTTGTTTCCGAATTAAAGTCCGAGGAAATGCGTCTTTTACACTATCGTCGGGCGCAGGCGGACCTGAGCGCAAAATGGTCGCACATCAGCCTTATTCTCGGTCTGTCAGTCAGTTTTTGTATGCTTTCAGTCGTCTACTACTATTTACACCATGAAGTATTACGGCGCAGGCAGGCTGAGACGGAAGCATTAAGGCTGAATGAAGAATTGGAGCACCGGGTCCGGGAACGGACTGTCGAACTAGCAGACGTCAACAGGCAACTGAAATTGCGGAATGAGGAGGTCGAACATGCAAACCGAATGAAAAGTGAGTTTCTGGCGCGAATGAGCCATGAATTGCGCACGCCCCTGAACGCTATTATAGGATTTTCCGACCTTTTGGCCGAAGAGTCCCCGGGCTCTTTGAGCGATAAGCAGAGACGGTTTGTCAATCACGTGAGCGCTGGCGCACGGCACCTTCTGCAACTCATAAATGATGTATTGGATGTTTCCAAAATTGAAGCGGGTAAGACCGAACTTAATCCGGCCGATTTTGTTGCGTTGGACGCGGTCGACGAGGTTTTATCCGTTATCAATCCCCTGGCGGAAAGCAAAGACATCAAGATTGACAACCAGGTTGGTAGTGAATGGATTCTTCGGGCGGATCGTATCCGCATGAAACAGATCCTGTACAACCTTCTCACCAATGCCGTTAAATTTACACAGGAACAGGGGCTTGTACGCATCGAGGCATCCCCGGAAGGCGATCTTTTGCGCCTTTGCGTCAGCGATACAGGAATAGGGATTCCACTTGACGAGCAGCGCCTGATCTTCGAGGAATTCCACCAGGCAGGAGGAACAACCAGAAATCCAAGCCAGGGGACTGGTTTGGGGCTTACCATTACAAAGCGACTGGTCGAGTTGCACGGAGGCAGGATTTGGGTCGAGAGCGAACCTGCCGCGGGCAGCCGGTTCAGTTTCACAATTCCCCTGGCCCAACAGCCGAACGAATGAAGCGTCCTGTCTGAAAGGGGCTGGATATTCCATGGCCAAAAAAGTACTCGTTGTAGACGATAATCCCATCAGCCGTGAATTGATCCGTGAGGTTCTTGAGAATTCTGATCTGATCGTGGTGGAAGCGGAAAATGGGGAAGAAGCTCTGAATATGATCATGCTTGAAAGGCCGGATTTAGTGCTCCTCGATATCCAGCTGCCTGTGTTTGACGGGTATGAAGTATTGCGTCGGGTCCGGTCGGATCCGAGATTAGGCAAACTCCCTGTCATTGCTCTCACTGCTTATGCCATGCAACAGGATCGCGAAAAGGCTCTTGCGGCGGGATTTGACGATTACGTTACCAAGCCGATCGATACCGCAGCGATGAGAGTCCGGGTTCAAATGATTCTGGACGACGGCATATGAAAGGGAATAAGGATTAAAATGCAGAAAATCACGGGTGCGCGATGATAAAATCCGAAGAACCTTGTGTAAAGCTGATAGCCATTGACGATGACCCGGCTGCGCTTGAACTCATTGAGGAATCCCTGTCACAAGATGGGGTTGAAATACTGACGGAGACCCGCGCTCCGGAAGGATTGGCCCTGGTATTACATCAAGCCCCGGAGATTGTATTGCTGGATTTGTTGATGCCCGGCATCCAGGGTCTGGAGTTGCTGGACAGGATCGTCGAAGCATGCCCTGCAACGGATGTTGTTCTACTAACCGGTAAATACTCCACCGATTCCGCCGTTGAGGCCATTCGAAAGGGGGCCAGCGATTACGTCACCAAGCCGGTGTCGGTTGATGATTTGCGAAAACGCATTGGAGTATTGATAAACGAGGCCCGTCGGCGCAAACGCGCCCTGCAGTTGGATGATGAATTTCTGAAAACATGCCGATTCGAAGGGATGGTGGGACGCAGTCCTCTGATGATTGAGATGTACCGGACAATTCGCCGTGGTTCTTTTACCGGGGCAACGCAGGACAAAACCGGCATGGTAGAGTACGCCTCCGGCGGAGTCCTTTTTCTGGATGAAATTGGGGATATGCCGCTCGAGGCCCAGGCCAAACTGCTTCGGGCGGTTGAAATAGGTGAATACCAGCGTGTCGGGTCTCCCGCCGTGCGTCGCGCCGACTTGCGCATCGTTGCGGCTACAAACCGGAACCTTCAGGAACTCATAACGTCGGGAGAGTTCCGGGAGGATCTGTATTACAGGCTTTCCATGGTTGAAATTCGGGTTCCGCCTCTCGCCGATCGAAGGGAGGACCTTTCAATTCTAGAAAAGTATTTTGTCGACAAATTCGCAGCCGAATACGGAAAACCTATTCGGGGAATTACCCCACGGGCGCAGATTATTCTCGCCCGCTATTCCTGGCCCGGCAATGTCCGCGAACTGGAAAATGTGCTGGGCCACGCATGCATGCTTACGGATTCTCGAATGATTGATGTACGGGATTTGCCTGAAACGCTGAAAGCACAGCAAAAACCGGACTCCCCTTCGGATAGGAATCTTCTCTCTTTGTCTGAAGTAAACAGGACACACATTTACCGTGTTCTTGAACAGGTTGGAGGCAACAAGGCACGCGCGGCCAAGATTCTGGGGATTAATCGTGCCACACTGTATCGGTTCCTGAAAGACGCCGGCGATTCGGACGATCCGTCCGATTGAGAGGCGTTCACGTGTAAAACAGCCCTTTTAATCTTTTTCTCATCAACCGATTTTCCAAACAAATCAAGGGATTTTTCAGGGATAGGTGTTGCAAAACCAACCACCCCGTTGCGAAATGCGACAGTCGGGCATCGGTGTATGGTCTGCAACACACCGTCAATTTGAGTCCGGAATTACTCAATTTTTTAAGGACGGCTCCTGGTCTCCGGATTCAAAATGTATTGAGATTCAATACTTTTCCGGCTCTGACTAGAATGCTGCACCTGTCTCCGCAACCCTTTTCAAAACGATTCAAACGGAATTGGCACTTTTTTTGCGTGCTTTCAGGTCCGGTGCGACCGGCTGTACCGATTTTCAACAGTCCAGGAAGGTCGATTTTGCTGGATGCCCGCTCATGGGAGCGCACCAGCAATCAGTGATTAAAAAAAGGAGGTAGTATGAAAGAACTATTTAACACCAAATCACTTCTGATCTTAACATTATTTGTGTCCGTCTTTGCCCTGAGCCCGGTCATGGCTACTACAAGTTATCCGGGTTACGGTGTGCAGGCGGAAATTCCGTTTGCATTTAACGCGGGAGACACACTTCTTCCTGCAGGGAGCTATCGAATTATCCGGTCTTCAAATATTGAGCCGTCCATTGAGGTTTTCAATGAAGACGGCAGTGTCGGAGTGTTTCTCCTCGTTGAAGATTCGTTCGATACAAAAGAGCCGGAAACCTCTGAATTGGTCTTCAAAAAAATTGGCGGAAAAGACTTTCTGAAAGAAGTACATACTGAGAGTACCGATTATGAGCTTGAAACCTCGCACCAGGAACAACAGCTTGAAACGCAAGGCATAAAATCAGAAATCTATAAAATCGCCGGGGTGAAAGTTAAAAAGTGATATCAGGATAAAACAAAGATGTGCC
>JARRLM010000199.1:0-7550 GCA_037386985.1 Acidobacteriota bacterium
CTGCCCGAGTCGCTGATTTCGATACTTACGGAATTCCATTTGGAATCGAGACGCGTATGAAGACGCAGGATCTTTCCGGCCGTATTTCCCGCCATCGCCTCCAGTGCGTTATCGAACAGGTTGATAAAAACACGCTTCATCTGTTCGGTGTCCAGTTGGAGTCTGGGAATTTCAGGATCATAATCCTTTTCTACACGGACATCCCGGATACGTCCGTTATACAGTCCAAGCGTAGCATCCAGAATCGCATGAAGATCGGACTCTTCCAGTCGCACTTCAGGAAGACGTGAGAATCTGGAAAATTCATCCACCAAACCTTTCAACGATCCGGCCTCCTGGATTATGGTCTGAATGCATTCCTCCAGAATTCTGTCGAATTTTCTGAATTCATCCTGCCAAGATCCGGAGATGTCTCGGGGAGGAACTCCCATCTGTGTGTAACGCCTTAATACACGTTCTGCCGAAAGCTGGATAGGAGTCAGGGGATTCTTTATTTCGTGGGCAAGTCGACGCGCCACCTCCTGCCAGGCAGAAAGTTTTTCCATCCTGAGAAGTTCTGTCATGTCATCGAGAACCACTACCCATCCTGCAGGCTGTCCTTCGCTGTCGGCAAGCGGTGTTACAATCGAGGCCACTTGCAGACATTTCCCAGGGAATTCAAGTTGGATATTCTTTACAACCTGACCCAGAACTGTGGATTTGACCAGGAGTCCGCGCAGTATATCACTGGCAGGAGCCTGAATCACATCCTCGAGCTTAGCCTTACCTGAGAAATTTTCCAGATGCAGCATCCCTATCGCAGCACGATTCATTGTCCGGATACGATGTTCGCTGTCCAGGGAAATCACTCCTGTTGCAATGGTTTGAAGTATAGTTTCAATATAACGGCGCCGATCGTCCAGTTCTACATTCGTATGGCGAAGGCTTTGCTGCGTTAACGCGATCCGCTTCTGGTTTTCCTGAAGGTCATCCGTCATCCGATTGAATGACGTTATAAGGCTGTCGAGCTCATCAAAAGCCGGGCAGTGAACGCGATAATCAAGGTTCCCGGCAGCAACGGCGGCTGCACCCTGCGCTAAAGCCTGAATCGGAACCGTAATCCGTTTAGCCAGGTATAATGCAAACCAGGAAAAAGCAAATACGATCAGAAGCGTAGAAAGGCCCAGGATGAGAAACGTATTGTAAAGAAGTGTATCTCTCGTTTGCTGCAATTGCAGATACTGTTCATATGCCCGTATTACCTCACCAGCCCAGTACCCAGCGCTCTTGGGATTAATGGTTTCCGTAAGAACGGCACCGATGATACCTTCCTGCGGATCCAGGATAGAAGCCGTCGCCCAGGAAATCTCCGGATAAGGCTCCTCCGGATATAAACGCGCTACCCGGAAACCGGCCTGCCCATTCATGGCAAGCTGGATCAACTGATCCACAGACTGCTGATGCACCTCTGCTGCAACCGTATTCCCCGCATCCGCCACCACCTCGAAATTCCTGTCGAAAATCCGCACATTATCGATGCTATATTGATGGCAAAACTCCAGCAGTTTCAGCTTGAGTGTCGATTCTCGTTTAGGATCCAACAACTCGGAAGCCTGGACATAGCCGGCAATGATTGCCGCAGAGTACTCTCCGCGTTGTTCCGCTTCTTCATAGTACCTCTCCGCAAGAAGGCGGCTGTTTTCCATCATCTCGACCCGCGGCGCCTTAAACCACTGTTCCATCTGAGAACTGAACAGCCCGTAAGCCAGAAAAAACAACAACACTGCAGGGAGCAGAGAAAGAACAATGAATATGCGGACTAATTTACTGAAGTCTGCTGCAGAAACACCTGAGTTGCCCCAAGGCCGAGAACAAGCAATAAAATGCTGATAAAAATATAGCGACGGGTTCGGGATCCTGTCCGCTTCTGCGGTGTTGCTTGATTTGACAATTTGTTCATAGCCGGATCTCATCATTATAGACTAGACAACAGTATGAACATACAGAGATTAAAAAATAGGAGGACATAATACTTATTCGGGGGAAATACATATTTTGTACTCCTTCTTAAATTACGCTATTGGGTTGACGACAGGCATTGGAAATATTAGCCTGCATTTCTCCCTGTGAGAAATGCGGATTGAATTCGTGCCGCATACGGAGGCATAAATTGAAAATTTTGATAACGGGGGGTGCGGGATTTATCGGCTCCTATCTATCCGAAGCATACCTGCGAAAAGGCGAGGAGGTGTTTGTCGTAGACGACCTCTCCACGGGAAGCCTGTCCAATATCAACAACCTTATTCCGGATTCACGATTCCATTTTGTAAACGACAGCATCCTGAATCGGGAGACCATGCTGGAACTTGTCGGCACCTGCGACATAATCGTTCACCTGGCTGCTGCGGTCGGAGTCAAGCTCATCATCGATGAACCGCTCAGATCGATTCATACCAATATCGTGGGAACGGAAACTGTTCTTGAGCTGGCAAACAAGTTTCGCAAGATGGTACTGCTGGCATCTTCCTCGGAGGTATACGGAAGCAACTCCCGAGTACCCCTGAGTGAAGCGGACATGCGCATTTACGGTCCGACTCAAATACTGCGCTGGAGTTACGCCGCCACAAAAGCCATGGATGAATTCATGGCGCTTGCCTATTGCCGGACCAAGCAGCTGCCTGTCATTATTACACGATTTTTTAATACGGTAGGCCCCAGACAGACAGGCCGTTACGGAATGGTCATCCCGCGCTTTGTCGGCCAGGCATTGAAGAATGAACCCATAACCGTATTCGGAGACGGCACACAGACACGCGCTTTTACCTATGTTGAGGATGTGGTACGTGGAATTGTCGGATTGATCGAAGAATCCCGAGCCATTGGAGGTATATTCAATATCGGCGGCGAAGAGGAAATTTCCATAAACGACCTGGCCGCCCGGATCCTGTCTATTACCCGAAGCACTTCGCAAATCCGGCATATTCCCTATAATGAAGCATATCAGGAAGGATTTGAAGACATGGAGCGTCGGGTCCCGGATATCAGAAAAATTAAAAACCTTATCGGTTATAAAAATACACACTCGCTTGAAGATATCCTTGCAAAAATAGTGGAATACGAAAAAACCCGGATAAAATAGTTCTGAGTTCTGAGTTCTGAGTTCTGAGTTGGGTGGTGAGCATTAGGGTTATTCAAAACATATACACAAAAAGATTTCATCAATACGTCTAAAATAAGCTTTTGCCGATATATATGCTGAACATCCAATTCTGCTCTTCTTTTTCAAAATGATAATTTCTCCCGCCAACTTCATTCTCTTTTTCCCAGAAAAAGTACTGGGTCGCATCCTGTCCCATAGTTTTTAAATCCTCTTCTTCAATACCCAGAGCACTTCCATATTTCTTTGCCACGGTTATCAATTCGGATCGTTGGGTACTTGCATAGTATATAAACGCAGAGGATAACAATTCCGTACTTGGTTTAGTTTCTGTTCCTTGAACCGTAAAATTAAATAGAGCACCACATTGACAACGTCCACTAATAATTCTGTCCATACTCCAAACGGTCTTGCATCCACCTGGAGTACATTCCAAGTAAGAAAGTTCTTTAGGCCATATATCCTGTAACTGGTCGAGAGTTAGCGTTCGCCAATTTGTATTGTGCAGTTTTGAAAGCGCCTCAGCGATAATATCAGGATCGACACATCCCTCCAGAATGTTGTTTGCGGCTTTGCCACCAACAGGGAGTACCAAAATCAGTATTGCTGTGAGAAAAAAAGCTGTTTTCATCAATTTTATTCTAAAAATAGGCGTGTATCATTCAACCTCAAACTCAAAACTTAGAACTCAGAACTTAGAACTTTTTCCTGATTGACAGCCATTTAATTGATATATACTGTGCTCAATTAAAACAGCCTTAAAAGAACAAAATGGAGGGATACTATGGTACGTCGTATGAGCGTTGTTTTGGCGGCATTGGTTCTATGCGGTCTGGTCTTCGTATTCGCTGCAGACATTTCGGGAAAATGGTCGGCCGAATTTGATTCTCAGGTCGGTCTGCAGAAATACACTTATGAATTTAAGATTGACGGGACAAATATTACCGGGAAGGCGTCTGTAAATATCGACGGTACAGACATGGAATCGGTTATTGCTGAAGGAAAAGTTGAAGGCGAAAAAATTTCTTTCGTTGAAAATTTAGACTATAACGGGATGGAACTCAGTATTGAATATACAGGGACGGTCTCCGGAGATGAAATGGAGCTTTCCCGTGTTGTGGCCGGTCAGCCGGGCGAAACTTTTACGGCCAAGCGTGTCAAATAGGACGAATAGCTCATTTTCCAGGAGTGCTGAGGAAAAGGTTCCATTGGAATTCCTATGTCCTCAGCATTCCCTTCCAACCTCGAATCCAGGACTCCCGACCTTGACCTTGTGATCCTGCAACCTGCGAACAGAACTTGCGAACCTGTGAACGTTTTTTTCGACCTCCGACTTATTTCAGACGGAGACTCATTGAAAACCATCGACCCGGCATGTCTACGCCACGAATTTCCTGATACTGGCTGTCCGTAAGATTTGTAAAATCGAGGGCAGCAACAAGTTTATAAAAAGACTTTTCCAGGCATCCATCCAATAACCAGTATCTGCGTCCGTCCGAACGCCTGCGATAGCTGAGGGTCTGTTTATATTCCAATCCCAGAGGCAGTGCAAACCGGGCAGAGGCGGCCCAGGAGTGGCGTGCATAATCCAGCACATACTTTGAGATGAAATCGATCGAATCGGCGCCTGTCGAGATATAGCTGTACCGGGTGGACAAACGCACCGTCGAATTGAATGACCGCTCCAGAGCCACTTCGAAACCGACCGTACGAAGCCTGCGAATATTCGCAGTCCGCCACTTTTCCGAATCAGTAGAACGAATCCAGTCGATCACGTTCCGTTCTCTCCGGGCAAAAACCGTTAAGGATCCCAACCATTTGTCCGCTGGAATATATTCCGCACCGACATCCACCGACCAGGCGCTTTCCGGTTCCAGGTTGGACTCAGCTTCATGGTTCGGATCCTGATAATACAGTTCTGTAAATGACGGGATACGAAAAGCATGACCCGCCGAAGATCGTAATCGTACACGGGACGACACCCACCAACTCCCACTCAGCGAGGGGCTGATGGCCGCGCCGAAATTGGAGTAATAATCGAAGCGCAGACCGGGATATACCGCAGCCGATCTGTGAGGAGTCCATTGAAATTCGGAGAAAAGACTCGTCCTGGAATAGGAATGATCGCCTAAATTGCTCGAAACAATCCAGTCTCCGCCCAAACCGCCCCCGAACGTAAGCAATCCATTATCATTTACCCTGTATTGTGTTTTAAGATCCACACCTGCAGCATGCGTCCGGTGACGGTTCTCAAATAAGTCGGGTGTTCGGATATCATATAAAAACCGATCCCCGTGGGAGCGATAAAATCCCTTTACGACAGTCTTCCGGCCCGTCCTGCTTTCGATATTGCGTTCTGCGGAAATAAACGTCTGGTTCGTCCATTCTTTGGACGGAGCCGGTCCGTAAAATTCATTTGCACCGAATTTTTTGTTCAGATACGACACGAAAAAGGTGGAGTCTCTTCCGATTGTCATCCGGGAATTGACAGCGACATTCCTGAAATCCCTGTCATACTCAAAACCGGAAGAACGGCTGCCGGAAACACTGACCGACTGTTTGAAAGGTCCCTTCTCATAATAGGTCGAAAAGGATCCATCGACCAGGTCATACTGCCCCCATGCGATAGAGCCGCTCGCTCGCTTTTCCGGATGTTTTGTAATAATGTTTACAGGTCCACCCAGAGCATCAGCGCCATATAGTGACGAACCGGCGCCCAAAAGGACTTCAATGCGCTCCACATTATGAAGCTGAACCGGCAAATCCGAATTATGGTGCCCTGTTTGAGAATCGTTGATTCTGATTCCGTCCACAAGAACCAGCACCTGGGAAAATACGGAGCCGCGAATGGACAGATCAGACTGCATCCCATAAGGTGACCGCGAACGGACATCGACGGAAACAGCATGTGCCAGAATATCCATTACCGTGCGAACCGGCATGGCAGCAATATCTTCACCGTCGAGAACCACCACTGTCCTGGATAGATTCTCAAATGGCACAGGAGACGCGTTTGCCGTCACAATGACAGTCTCATTGGGCAACTGTTGTGCAACAGCAACAGGAACAGCAAAGACAAAAGCAGCCATATACAGCCGAATTTAATTATTTAAAGACATACTATCCCCATAAATTCTGCCCCACATTTCTCAAGATCTCCCGGTGAGGCAATTCAGGTAAATAAAAATGATGGGGTACCACAGTACGACCGATATCTCAGACCCGCCCAGAGCTTGGCATTTCACTAGAGATGTCCGTTTTTACCCACCGACAATTGAGTACTTATCCGGATTGCATAACCGATGCAGTGATCTTTAAATAATAAGTAACACGCAGTGATACATGACAAGGACACAAAGTAAACAGACTGCGCATCATAACGAGGAAATAAATATGAAGCAATAATTTTAATGAAATTGAGCGGCGCCTCATCAGAGAGGGCGTTGCTAAAGGGAGGTGGGGATCTTTCCCGGATGTACGGTTATTGATAGGGGGGGACCGGCATCAGGGAATCCCCACTAGGTCTTAAACGAAGCGCGAGCAAACAATCCTCATATACAGGCGATCCCGTTTGGGATCGCTCCCGCCTATAAAAACCTGCTGCGAACAAGGGCTCTGATCTTCTGATTAGGGCCCTTTTTCTTTATAGACTCACTGTGATATCACGGTAAACCATTGGAAAAACAGTTGTTAGTTAACTATTTGAGCGATTTAATATATTGCACGACCAGTTGAAGTTCATCATCGTCTAAAGGATTTTCCGGCATTGCCGGCGGGTATCCCTTTACATTTTCCGCCATAGGATCTTGAATGGCATTTACCAGATACTCCTCGTCTACGGTCACTTCATACTCTGTACCGTCCAAATCCGTAACAGTCCTTCTTTCTCCATACGCTCCCTTAAAGGTGGGGCCTACCGTCGGAGTGCCGTCGATGGAATGACAGGAAGTACAAAATTTATCCTTTATTATTTTGACGGCCATATTCTCCGAAGATGCTTCGTCGGAGACCACGGGTTCCGTCTGTCCTGGTCAGATTACGGTGCATTCGATATCGAAGGACCCGAGCTGTGTCGGAGCGAACCATGTATAATTTGCTTTCCCCGGAACAACATCCTCCTTGATTCGAAACGCCGGCACAAAGAACCCATGAATGACGTCGGCGGATCGCAGTTCGAGTTTCACGGGTTTGTCCAGCGCCAGGTAAAGATCGGTGGTCTGCCTTCCGTTGGGGTACATGAAGGACCAGGCCCACTGGCGCCCGGTCGCCTGAATCACCATGGCATCCCTGGGCACCTCCCGCATATAGCTAAAATTGGTCCACCCGTAATAGAACATAACCAGGAAAAGCAGGGTCGGAATTGCCGTCCAGACTATCTCAATCCAGGCATGCCCTTCGATATCCACTCCCCTAG
>JARRLM010000200.1:0-4667 GCA_037386985.1 Acidobacteriota bacterium
TTTGCCTCCTACCAGAGGCGTACTTTTCATTTCTTCATTAGCTAGAACCGTCCCCACGGATGAGCTTGATTCCAATAATACGTCTTGAGCCTTAGCGTGGACTTCTATGTCGGCCTTCAAGGCAACGCCGGCATACCTGGACCTTCTGCCTACTCCCCCGATGCCGTATCCGCTGTAGTACAGAAGCCGGTCGCTGATGAGAGACGGAACGGAAAATCCGCGCCTGAAGCCGTTGCTGATCAAGTGGAGAGGATTTGCGGCGCGAAGATTGGCGTATGCCTGAATGGAACGTATCCGGCTGGGATATAGGCTGATGGGACTTGCAGGGTAATGGGGAGCAAAGGCGTCCAGGCTGCGGTCATACATATACGCCAGCAGCTCGGCCGCAGGAACGGCAGTGTCTTTTCCCGCAGGCCCGGTTACTCTGACGCTCCATTTTTCCCTGTTGCCGGGACGTAGGCGGTCGCGGAATGTTGAAAATTCCACTTTCAACTGCTTGTTGTCCCATGGGACCGTCAAACTGTTCTGAAGCGACATGAACTGGTTGTCCCGAACGAGAGTCAGTGTAAAACCCAGCCCCCCGCGGTCTTCCTCCGTAATGGGGATTTTAAACAGGGATGGATCCGATCCCGACAGTATTTCCTCCCGCCGGATGCATTCCCCGTCACGGTAGATCTCAAAGACCATCGGTTGGTCTTCCATCCCGGAATGAATCAGAAGACGCGCCGTCTCTCCGACGGCAAGCGATGTTTTTTCAATCAGGAACAATGCGGGGAGGTGAAGCGACATGGACGGAGAGGCTACAGTAAATTCTTTGCTCAGTTCGTATTCCTCTCCAAAATCATCGACAGTCCTGTAGATCAGACGGTACGCGCCTGCAGCCAGTCCGTCGACTGAGACCGTTCCTTTGCCTTCATCGTCATGAAACAGGAATCCCGATGCCTGCGTAGAGCCTTCCTCCCACTGCATCAGGACGGAATCGGGATTGTAGTTCGGATTCCATCGCTCCCTTTGAAGGTCCCCGGGGGTTTGATATGTGTCCTGATTCTTCATTTCTTCCGGAAGAGTAATCGGCTGATCCGCGGGAAGAAGAGTCTCCGGAGGTTGTTCGAGCGAGACGATCCTCCAGATCCCTTCGCCGCTTTTTGGGATGCCGTCCAGGCTGGTGCGAAGAATGTCGATTGAAATGTCCGTGTCTTCCAGGAAAAATCCCTTCGCCAGGGAAGCTGAAGCTTGAACGGTAACAAATCCAAGCTGAAACGATCTCCGTGCGGTGCGGGTTTCGCCCCCTTCGTCCGTAATTTCCGCGGAAACGGAGTAGCGATAGGTAACGGATTTATTCTCTGCCAGTCTTTCGTCGGCTTCGGGCAAAAAGTTAATGTTAAAAGTCCCGTCTTCCTTTAGAGACTCGGTCCCGGCCGCGATCACCCGGGAACCGGCCTGATTATAGACATTGCCGCCCCAACGGTAATACCACCACCAGGGATAAACCGGTTGCCGCGTCACTGTCCACTTGACCTGGCCGCTGGAGACGGGAAGTCCGAAATAATATCCGGCCTCTCCTTTCAATTTTGCCTGTCTGTTCAGCCGGAGCGGCTCTTCAGGATCCAGGAATTCGGCTTCGAATGTAGGGCGCTTGTATTCTTCAACTCTGATTTGCTGCAGACTTCTTTGACTGCCCCAGGAGCTTTCGATCCTCCAATATCCCAGAGCCCGTCCGGAAGGGATGATAAATTCGCCTGAAGTTGTGCCGTAGCTGTTTGTCGTGACGGTTTTGGATTCCACAACCTGATTGTTCACGTCCTTGAGCGAGACGGTGAAGGACCTGTTCGGTGCCGTTTCGAAACGGGTGCCATCCGGTTCGCCGTTATAGAGTACGGCCTTCCACTGCAGTTTTTGCAGAGGCCGATAAATACTGCGGTCGGTGAAAAACAGCGTGGAGGAACGCGTTCCCGATGGATTCTGACGATAAAAATAGAGTTGCCGGGGATCGTAGGTGATCTGGTTGTCTTTTCGGGCGATCAGGAAGCCTCGGAAGTTTTGTTCATGAACGGAGAATTGAACGATCCCCCTGCTGTCGGTTCTGCCCGAATCCGTTCTGCGGTGACGATTCCTGTAGTCGAAGCGGTACAGCATAACTTCCGTTCCGGCTACAGGGTTGCCGGTCGATCCGGAGAGAGCGGTCACTTCCATTTTGCTGCCGTTATCGTGCCGGGTCACCAGTGTCAGGTCGCTGACGGTCAGATAGAGGCACTGGAGCCTGTTGTCTTCCCTGGAGAAATTCGAGCGGGCCGAGGCGACAATCAGGTAGGCGCCCGGTTGGGTCATGGGAGGAACGACAAATGTTTTGTGCATCCGGTAGTCCGGAGTTTCGGGCAGGATCACCTCCCATCGCCGTACCGGGGATTGATCGGCCACCAGTTCTTCCAGCATCCTTCCGGCTGGCAGAAGGTTGTAGTCGTCGGATCGTTCGATCGTTCTGATCAGATCGATTGCATACACCCGGAAAAAGATCCTGCCCAGATTTTTTTGGGTGACCAGTATTGACCTTTTCCGGGGATTGTCGTTTGCCATTCCGCTGAGGGTGTAATCGGGCCCTTCTATCGCTTCTATAACGGCAAGGCAGTGCCTGCCCCCGACGGAATTCGGGAATGCTTCACTCCCCTGAAGCGCTGTCTGACGGGCACGAATCAGGGCATCGGGCTCATCTTCCGCGCGGACAAACTCGGCCAGTTGTGCCATTCCTTCGGACCACCAGGGTATGTCGGTAAGGGATTCCAAATAGTCTCTGAGGCTGTTCTGAATGAATATTCTATCGGCTCTATCACTGAAGCGCTGATGCAGATGCCGGTAGCGTTCGAGTCTTGCTTCAAGTGCGGCCTCCCGTTCTTCCTTCTGCTGGTGCCAGCGTTCGAGGTCTGAAAGGATAAAACAGATTTTCTGCAGGGGATGGACATTGGAATCAATGAGTGAGACATTCACGGTGCTGCCGCCGGCCAGATTTTCCAGGTCGAGGCGATAGATTTCATTCAGTTGTTCCGGCTGCCAGCCGTTGGTGTCGGCCAGCATTTCAATCCGGAGGTAGGTTACGGCATCCCTCAGTGTCGGACGGATTCCCGCAGGATATGTATTGGGAACGATAAAATCTTTCCACTCGTTTTTGGGCAGATCTCCAAGGCGGTCGCGGATTTTCCAGACATTTTCGTAGGCTTTCTGCGCCTCTTCGTAAATCTGGTCCCGCGTCCATGTCTTCAGGTCGACTGTTCCGTTTGAGTCCACCTTCTCGCGCCGGTTGATCTCATAGGAGTAGCTTCGGGCATAGGTGACGAGCGTTTGTCCATAGAACAGGTTCAGAACGGAAGATCCCGTCAGGTCTTCGGGCCAGGGCTGTTCCTTCAGATAGCGGACGGCCGTTTCGTAGCCGTGCAGAGATATCCGGAGGGCCGTATAGCGGACCAGGCACCGGGTCCACTCGGCGTTGTTTTCCGCCGCCCTGGCTTCTTCCAGCATCGTTTCTACGAGGGAAGATGCCGCTTCATGCTTCTGTTCCTGCAAAAGTTTCTCGAACAGATCCCAGTCCTCAGCGATATTTCCGCTCGATTGAACGGGATCGGGCTTTGGATTCTCCTGCAGGGGGCCGCCGACCAGAAGCCCGAGGCACACAATGAGAAGTATGGAAATAAGGAATGCATAGGAATATTTACGCTTAATCATTATCAGCCGCCCCCTTTATCCGGTGAAGTCGGTATTTCAAATGCGTTTGGTCTTTCATCTATTAGACGCCGTTCCCTCTTATTTTCTTAGAAAAAAATGAAAAGCAACGATGCAATGAATGACGGAACACCGGGATGCGAGGCAAAAATAGAATGCAGGGGTATGAAGAAACTGCATTTCCGGACCTGCTTGAAGTACTTTAAATAAGCTATATAGAGGAATAATGAAAATATATTTCAAAATAAATTGACTCGGATAAAGCATCGTATTATGTTTTAGGTAACAATCTTCCATGGAGGTTTACCGTGAAAAATAAAAGCAAACCCATCATGCCCGATAGGGACAAGATTTGCTCCGTTAGTGAATCCAACGATGAGCATCGCATGGAGTATCTGAAAAGCATGGTTAAGAACTCTGAATATGTCTGCAGCGTGTGCGGCCGCGCCGCTTCCGGTGAGGAAGCGCTCTGCGCTCCGGAGAGTGTTAAAGATAGGAGCAGTTTTGACTCATCCGTTGACGGAAATGGGGGCAATCTCGGTGATTACGGCTTGCCCGACTATGAAAAGGCTTGCTTTATTAATGATTACGATTCGTCGCTCCGCATGGAGATGTTAAAAAGCCTTGCTGAGAATCCCAAGTTTGTTTGCAGCGCATGCGGCCGTGCGGCTTCCAGTGAAATCGATATCTGTTCACCTGAAAAGCTCTAGAAGAATCCGTGCAGCGCCGCGGGATAAGCACGTATTTCTCATAAGTTATATCCGCTTCATATCCAACCGGAAGGAACACCACATCCGGATAAAAGGGAATGATCTTGCGTGTGTTTGACCTGCAAGGTCAGGGTTTTATCGTCGTCTGAAAGACATGCACGTTCGGTATCGGGGTCGATATCGAAACCGACTGCGACTGCGATACCGATACCGACCCCGATAATGCTGTTCGCGCTCTTATCGAGC
>JARRLM010000200.1:4675-6851 GCA_037386985.1 Acidobacteriota bacterium
CCTCCCGCAGAGCGGGAGGTCCTATGACTGAAACCTGTCGGGAAGTATGGGCTAAATCAAAGCGTTGATTCCAAGAAGCTCCCGGCCTATGGTCAATTTATGCATTTCGGAAGTCCCGCCGAGTATAGTGGTCAGAACCGCATCTCTATAGTGATGGGCTACAGGAAATTCGTCGGTACAGCCGTAGGCGCCGTGAATTCTTATGGCTTCGGTGGATGCGCGCAGTGCCAGTTCGCTGGCCAGCCATTTGGCCGATGAAAGTTCCTTCCCGTGCGGGAGTCCCCTCGTCATAAGATCCGCAACATAATAGACCAGGCAGCGAACCGACAGGATTTCCGCCTGGATCCTCGCGATGGCCTCCTGCATCAACTGGAAACTGGCAATCGGCTTCCCGAATTGATGACGTTCCTTGGTATATTTTATACAGGCATCCATACAGCTTTGCGCCATGCCGACAGCAGACCTGGCACGCTATCTCTCCAGTGCCGATATCTGCCTGGACCCCAACCCCTCCAGCCCCTTGAATGATGTTTCTACCTGGGTGAAGGTGCTGGAATACCCTGGAGCCCAGATTTTTATCCGTTTGAGCCATAACAATAATCGTATCCGCGATACCCCCGCCGGTAATAAAATTCTTAGTGCCGTTTATGATCCATGAATCTCCGTCCTGAACCGCCGTGGTCTCAATGGCTGAAGCGTCGCTGCCGGCATTGGGTTCCACGGCGGCAACTGCGATGAAGCTCTCCGCTCCGCACATTGGCGGCAGATAACGCCGTTTCTGTTCCTCATTGGCAGAAGTCAAAATAAGAGTGCCTGCAAGCACGCTGTCTCCCAGCGATATCAGGGTTTGCGTCCAGCTGGCCCAGCTTAGCTGCTCCCAGATCAGCACCGCATCCGAATGGCTGAGCCCGGCGCCTCCATATTCTGTCGGAATATGAATGCCGCGCAAACCCAGAGGCGTCATCTTTTTCAGGAGGCCATGATCCACTTCTCTTCTGGATTCGTATTCTTTCAGGCTCGGCAGCATTTCAGTTTCCGCGAATTTGCGCGCCATGTCTTTAAGGATCTTCTGTTCTTCGCTAAGTTCGAAATTCATGCCGTATCTCTCTATTTTTTATGGAGGCTCAGCCTTGCTGAGCTTAGCCAAAGCCGCGTCTTATAAGCATGGTCGGTTACAGGGGTATATTCCCGTGACGTTTTCGATCCTTCCTTAACCTTTTGTTCGCCAGTAAACGAAGTGATCTGGTTATACAACGTCTCGTTTCCTCTGGTTCAATAATGTCCTGAACATAGGTTACGTCCGAGGCGAGAGAAAGGGAATCCGAATATTGTTTGGTGTATTCCTCGATTTTGGCCGCCCGGAATGCCTCCGGATTCTCGGCCGCCCGGATTTCCTTGTCATAAAAGAGCGCTACCGCCTGTTCCGCTCCCATGGGACCGATCTCCGTGCCGGGCCACGCATAGATAATGTCGGTGCCGAATCCGGGAAGCACGCCCATACCGAGCGCAGCGCCGCCATAAACCTTCCGCAGCAATATGGCAATCTTCGGAACCCTGGCTTCCGACAATGCATAAAGCACTTTGGCTCCGTGTCGGATAATACCGGCGTGCTCCTGGTCTTTGCCGGGCAGATAGCCCGGTGTGTCCACCAGCAAATCCTCGCAAATCCGGTCAGGATCTCTCCCGCAAATTCCGGTTTGACTTCCAGGAAATCCCCCTGGTCCACCAGTTCCTTTATGACGCGGTGCATATCATATACCCGCTTTTGATCTATCGGGACAGCTTCTTCAAGCGAGGGCACCAATCTCTCCGGGTCGTCTTCGCAGGGTATGGAGGCAGGCTTCTCCCGCCAGTTGGACGGAAGAAACGACAATAGTCTTTTGATGCCCAGCATACATTCCTGTTCAGTGGGAACCCGGAAATCCGCCACACCGGAAATCCTGCAATGCACATCGCTGCCGCCGAGGTCCTGCATACTGACTTCTTCTCTCATGACGGACTTGATGACATTCGGCCCCGTAATGAACATGTGGGAGATGCCGTCCACCATGAATATGAAATCGGTTAAAGCCGGCATGTAGTCGGAACCGCCGGTGCAGTTTCCTAGACTTGCGCTGATTTGAGGTACGACTCCGGATCAGCTCGTATTGACCTGAAATACATCCCCTGCATGTTT
>JARRLM010000201.1:0-9042 GCA_037386985.1 Acidobacteriota bacterium
TCCTGACTCCTGACTCCTGACTCCTGACTCCTGACTCCTGACTCCTGACTCCTGACTCCTGACTCCTGACTCCTGACTCCTGACTTAGCGACTGGATTGGGTTTCCTTGTTTTGCGGTATTTCCAGAGCCTGGTCGAGTGATATTTCATTTTAGATCCACGGTGCAGATCTAGATCTTTGCCACGTGTCCAGAATACGTTTGCCACACCTTTGCCGACGCCGATCCCGGCTCCTTTACTTCCCCCCGCGAGGGAGCCGATGCCCGCTCCCGCCAGCCCGGGAGCGAGGACCTTCCCAACGTCCTTTCCTGCCGAACCTTTGCCTTCGAGCGTGCCGGTATTGCCGCTTGCCGCCCTCATTCCGAAAGCGGATATTCGCACGCCTGGCCTGGAATGCCTCATAATTACTGCAGGAAGAAATTTCCCGAAATCGATTCTGGCTTGGCAGCCAGACCTCGATGTCGTACGTTTTGGCGCTGGCAAACCCCATATCACCCGCACACAGGGTTACAACCCGGTAGTGCAGCCCGAGACGCTGCAGTATATCTTCCGCATCGCTCGTCAGAGATTCTAGTTCTTCATAAGACACCGAAGGATCGGAAAATTTAACCAGTTCAACTTTGTTGAACTGATGTAGACGAATTAATCCGCGCACATCCTTTCCGTGAGAACCGGCTTCGCTGCGGAAACAGGGAGTGAAGGCCACAAACTTTTTAGGCAGTTCCGTCTGATCCAGGGTATCACCCTGATAGATGTTGGTAACCGGAACTTCAGCGGTCGGAATAAGGAAAAAATCCTTCTCTTCAATTTTAAATAGATCTTCAGCGAATTTGGGAAGATTACCCGTCCCAAAAAGGCTTGTCGAATTGGCCATGAAGGGCGGTAGAACCTCCTGGTATCCGTGATCCTTTGTGTGCACATCCAGCATAAAATTAATCAGGGCTCTCTCCATAAGCGCTCCTTCACCGCGAAGAAGCGAAAACCGCGCTCCCGCAATTTTTATCGCTCTATCCATGTCCAGAATTCCCAGATTCGAACCTAAATCGACATGATCCAACGGTTCGAAATCAAATTCCGGAGCTTTCCCCCATCGGCGGATTTCCTGATTTGCATTTTCATCCTTTCCAACCGGGACGGAAGCGTTAGGGATATTGGGGATGCAGTGGAGAAAGGAATTGAGACGATTCTCGACATCGTGAACGGTTTCCTCCAGCGACTTGATTTCATTCGATATTTCTTTCACTTTCGCCTGTTGTTCGGATGTATCGACACCCTTTCGTTTCAGCTTCCCTATGGCTTCTGAAGCTTCGTTTCGCCGGCGGCGAAGATCTTCGCTTTGCAGTATGACCTTCTTCCATTCCTCATCTGCCGCAAGAAGTTCATCCAGAGGATACTCGCCTCCCCTGGCTGTCAGTCTTTTTCTTACTAAATCCAGGTTTTCCCGTATAAAATTTTTATCCAGCATAACGAATCCCTTGAACCGATAAAAAATCAGGATTTTAATTTTTATATCGATGCGATACTTGATGAACCGGCTCCCGAATATGGGATATCTGCCGCCTGAAGCATTCTACCATTGACTTTAGGAGATGGCATTGTTTCAATCATTTTTTAAAATTATAAAATATATGAAACGAGAGGGGATATGGCAAAAATCCGCAAAGCTCTTTTCCCTGCAGCGGGCCTGGGAACGCGATTTCTTCCAGCTACCAAAGCTCAACCGAAAGAAATGCTTCCCCTGGTGGATAAACCCATCATCCAGTATGCGGTAGAGGAAGCCGTCGCTTCGGGGATCGAAAACCTGGTTATCGTAACCGGAAGAGGCAAAAACTCGATCGAAGATCATTTCGATGTCGCATTTGAATTGGAATCAGTATTGGAGGAGCGCGGAAAATCCCACCTGCTGAAAATGGTACGATCCGTTTCAGATACGGCCCCGTTCTGCTACATCCGCCAGAAAGAACCTCTCGGTCTGGGACACGCCGTTCTTACAGCACAAAATGTCCTGAATAACGAACCCTTTGCGGTGCTTCTGGGAGACGACGTCATAGTCTCGAATCCACCCTGCATCAGGCAGTTGATCGATATATACGATCAATATCAAACCAGCGTTGTGGCGATAATGGAAGTCCCGAAGGAAGAAACACACCGGTATGGCATCATACAGGGCAATCTGTTGCCGGAACATGGTGGAAGGCTGTATGAAGTACGGGATATGGTGGAAAAACCTCCGGTGGATGCTGCTCCCTCCAACCTGGCAATCATCGGCCGGTATATTCTTACCCCTTCGATTTTTGATGCCCTGTCGGAAACGGGAAAGGGGAGCGGAGGAGAAATTCAACTAACGGACGGGCTTCGCCGACTGATGGCAAAACAGAGAGTTCTTGCCTATAAATTCGACGGCAAAAGACACGATGCAGGGGATAAAATGGGTTTCCTGAAGGCCACTGTTGAGTTTGCCCTCAGCAACGAAGAATTAGGCCCCGCGTTCCGTTCCTATCTTAAATCCCTGGATGTCGATAACCCTTAAAGCTGAACCATTCCAGCCGTGATGGCGGATTGAAACCATCAATACAGCTGTATGGCGGATCCTGCAATCCGTGCTTTGATCGATGTTTTATATAATGAACTGAGAGGTCCTATGAGAATACTAGTCATCGGTTCCGGTGGAAGAGAACACGCTTTGGTTTGGAAGCTGGGTCAGAGTCCCCACGTTCAAACGATTCTGTGCGCTCCGGGAAATGGAGGCATTGCACAGACAGCCCGTTGCGTTCCGGTACAACCGCAGGATTCAGCCGCGATATCCGACCTTGTGCTTCGGGAAAAAATCGATTTTATAGTTGTCGGGCCGGAAGCGCCCCTAGCATCCGGTCTTGTCGATTCGCTGCAGTCTTCCGGTGTCGGAATACTGGGACCCACCAGAAACGCTGCACAACTGGAATCCAGCAAGGTTTTTGCCAAAGATTTCATGCGGCGCCATAACATTCCCACCGCAGATTACGCAACATACCAGGATCCCCGGTCCGCAATGTCCTACCTGCAATCCTCCGAGACTGGTTACCCTATTGTCGTCAAGGCTGACGGGCTCGCTGCAGGAAAAGGAGTGGTCGTCGCTCAAAATGTACAGGAAGCCTGCGACGCCGTTGAAAGAATAATGGTCCAAAAAGAGTTTGGATCGGCCGGAGACCGGATAATCATCGAAGAATGCCTCCAGGGCATTGAAGCGTCCTATATTGTATTTACCGATGGTGAGACCATTCTGCCCGCCGCGGCATCCAGAGATCATAAAGCAATTTTTGATGACGACAAGGGGCCGAATACGGGAGGAATGGGAACATACTCCACCGATGACATCCTGGGACCGGTACTTGAACAGGAAGTACTCGAAAGAATCATCCAGCCGACAATCGATGGGATGCGGGATGAAGGCAATCCTTTCCGGGGAATTCTCTATGCCGGCCTGATGTTGACCGAACGGGGCATCCAGGTACTGGAATTCAACGTCCGCATGGGAGATCCGGAAGGCCAGGCCATTCTTCCCCGCCTGCAGAGCGATTTTGCCCAACTTTGTGCCTCTGCCTGCCAGGGCAAACTGAAGGATTATAAAGCTGTATGGAATCCCGGGGCCGCTGTCTGTGTGGTACTCGCCTCCGGAGGGTATCCGGGGGCCTATTCCAAAGGCAAGGTTATTACGGGACTCAAGATGGCGGAGGAAGATAAGCGCATTGCCATCTTCCACGCGGGGACACAACAGGATGGAGAGAATCTGGTTACGGCCGGTGGCCGTGTCCTTGGCGTAACGGCTGTGGATCAGGATCTTGCTTCCGCCATCATGGCGGCTTATGAAGGGGTCAATAAAATCAATTTTGACGGCATGCAATATCGCCGGGATATCGGAGCCAAAGGACTGAAATAAAAACGTTTCCCGTTCAAGGTTCAAGGTTCAAGGTTAAAAACAAAAACCTTGAACCCTGAACCTTGAACCGATTGAATGGAGGACGACATTGAACCAGCCTAAAGTAGCAATCGTTCTGGGCAGCGACTCTGATTACCCTGTAATTCAGGATATGCTTAAACGCCTGAACGATTTCAACATCGAACATGAAGTGACAGTCTCAAGCGCCCATCGGTCCCCAGGCCGAACCCAACAGTATGCAGAAGCAATGGAAAGCCGGGGAGTTCAGGTTTGCATCGCCTGTGCCGGTGCGGCAGCGCACCTTGCCGGAGTCATCGCCGCGCATACCATCGTTCCCGTCATCGGTGTTCCGATAGATTCTTCACCCCTGAAGGGACTGGATGCGCTGCTGTCCACTTCCATGATGCCGGCCGGTGTTCCCGTTGCAACCATGGGGATCGGCAAAGCCGGAGCAAGCAATGCGGCGGTCCTTGCAATCCAGATTCTTGCCCTGAACGATCCGTCGCTGGCCCAACGCCTTCACAACTACAAAAAGCAGTTAGCCAAAAGTGTCGAGCAGAAGGACCGGAAACTGAAGAAAGAGCGGCATGCCTAGATTTTATATTCAGACCTTCGGCTGTCGCTGCAATCAGGCTGACAGCGCCGCAATGCGCCAAGACCTCAGCCGACTATCGATGTCCGAATGCAACAACACCTCCGATGCCGACCTGATCGTTGTCAATACATGCGGATACATTAGCAGCTATTCCGGGCGTCGGCCTCGTGATCGGAAATGCGAGCAGAGAACGCCTTCCTGAAATCCTGGAAACATGCGGGCATGCCACGCAAGGCAAAATTTACAGGGCGCCGCTCGAATTGCTCAGCACCTGCCCGGTACATCCGATGTCACAAACCGGGGGGAAAACCCGCCCCCTGATAAAGTTGCAGGATGGATGTGATGCCCGGTGCTCATATTGCATCGTGCCGAAAGTCCGGGGTTCCGGACGAAGCGCACACCCGGAACATGTCCTGACGGAAATCCGGTCTCTTGTCAAAAAAGGCTTCCAGGAAATTGTCCTGACCGGTGTACATCTGGGCACTTACGGGCGTAAAAAGGAAGGATACGGGCGCCTGCTCGACCTTCTCCAGCGAATAATCAGGATACCCGGACTCGGAAGAATCCGTCTGAGCAGTATCGAGCCGATGTTTTTCGAACGCGCCATTGTGCGCCTTGCAGCAAAAAGCGAGGTTTTCGCCCACCATTTCCATATCCCGGTTCAGAGTGGAAGCGACAGAATCCTGCGCCGCATGCGGCGCCCCTACAGGGCCTCCAGGTTTCGGGACCTGATCCGTTACATTCACGATGAAATTCCCGATGCGGGGCTGGGAACAGACGTGCTTGTAGGTTTTCCTGGAGAAACGGACCAGGACTTCTATGAAACATGCGAACTGATCCAGGCAGCCCCGCTGGCATACGTACATGTCTTTCCCTTTTCCCCGCGGGAGGGAACGGAAGCCTTTACTCTGCCCGATCGAATCCCTCCGGATACGATCAAACAGCGCCTGAGTATTTTATTGAAAATTTCACAAGCCAAAAACCGCTCCTTCCGCCGGCGGTTCCTCGGCCGGATACTTCCAGCCATCACACTCTCCAAAGAAGAGGAGCAAGGTTCGTCTATCGTCCTCACAGGCAATTATATTCATGCAAAGGTCCCGGCACATTCCGTGCCCCCGAATCGCCTCGTGAACGTCTGCATTGAAGATGTCACATCGGGTGGAACCTTTGCGCGGATCAGTGAGCCGTAATCCTGTGATCCCGCAGTAGAAACCCTGTAAGAAATGCGGGCCGGCCGGCTACTTTTCCAAAATCACCAACGCAACAGCCCATTGATCGGAATGGGAAATACTGAGATGCACGCGATCTGCTCCCAGGCGGATGCTCTGCTTCTCGGCTTCTCCATGGAGAACCAGTACCGGGGGTTTCGAATCCTCTCTCTTCACTTCTGCATCCAGCCAGGTCACACCTTTTGCCCATCCCGTTCCCAGTGCCTTAAAAAGAGCCTCTTTGGCGGCAAAACGCGCGGAATAATGGGGGATTGGATCACGGTACCTGTTGCAGAATTTTCGCTCCTCCGGAGTAAACACCTTTTCGATGAAGCGACCTTTCTGCCTGCTCACGATGTTTCGGAATCTCTCAATATCCACAATATCTACACCGGTTCCTAAGATCATTTTGCAACTCCGAGACTGGTTGACATGGAACCCCTGGAGGATTCAATATTCCGTATATGGCGAGAAGCAAATTTACTCTTCGTGAGTCCGGGGGAATCTCCTTTTTCAGTTGCCGTGCCTTTGAAAAGCTGCCGGGTCTTTATCATGGCTTCTCCACGCGTAATGGGGGTGTGCGGAACGGTGCAAAGCATTCGTTTAATCTCGGCTATACAGCCTGGGATGCGATCGAACAGGTTGATGAAAACAGGCGCCGGTTTTTATCTGCACTGAAATTGCATGAAACACCGCTCGTCACCCTGCGTCAGGTTCACTCTAAACGAGTACATATAATAAAAGAATTCGACGGGCAATGGAATCCGCCGGATGGAGACGCGCTCATTTGCCGGGATAAACACATTGCGCTTGCAGTTCAAACCGCCGATTGTATTCCAATCCTTATCGCAGATCCCAGGAAAAAGGTTTTCGCAGCGGTCCATTCGGGGTGGAAAGGCACTCTCAAACAGATCGCCCTTCACGCAATCCGGAAAATACAGAACACATACGGCAGTAATCCGGGAGATCTTCTTGTTGCAGTGGGCCCAGGCATTCGGCCCTGCTGCTATGAAGTGGGACAGGAAGTCGCCGGTCTTTTTGAACAAAAGTATCCGGGCATCTGTCTGGCTGTTTCCATACCGGGCCGTTCGGAGAAATATCTCCTCGATCTTCCAAAAGCGCTGAGGATTCAATTCCGCACCTCAGGCATACACCCGGAAAATGTGCACAATCTGGATCTTTGCACCTGCTGCAATACCGAAACATTTTTTTCTTATCGAGCAGAAGGAGCGCGTTCCGGGAGAATGATGGCCATAATCGGACGGACACAAATATAGGGATATAAATATTTATTTCTGAAGAATAAGTATTATGTCTCTGTGTCAGGAAAAACATGGGCGGAATCAGAAAGAACAGGACAATCGTTGAAATTTTATGGATTTTCCTGAAATTGGGCTGCACCAGTTTCGGCGGGCCGGTAGCCCATCTGGGGTATTTCCGTAATGAATTCGTTGAACGCAGGAAATGGCTTTCTGAAAACAAATTTGCAGATATGATCGCCCTGTGCCAGTTTCTTCCGGGACCGGCATCAAGCCAGGTCGGATTCTGTATCGGAATTCACAGAGGGGGCATCCCGGGAGGATTTCTCGCGTGGCTCGGATTTACAGCCCCTTCCGCTGCAATAATGATTTGTTTCGCGTACGGCGTCACTCTGTACAGCAATGTACTGAGCCGTAACCTTCTGCAGGGTTTTAAAATACTGGCACTGGCGGTCGTAGCCCGGGCTGTATGGGGAATGGCAAGAGTCCTGTGTCCCGACCGTACAAGGATAACTTTGGCGGTCCTGGCAGCCGTCATCGTGCTTGCATTTCCCGCATCCTGGACTCAGATAGCGGTGATTGTTCTGGGCGGTGCCGCAGGGTATGGACTGTTTCACGGTGAAAATATGGAGACAGCCAAAAAGAACCAGCCCACCCACCGAACCGGGATACAGGGAGTCGTCTGTCTCATTCTTTTCTTTTCCCTGCTGCTTTTTCTGCCGGCAGGAGCAAACGTATTCAAAAACAGCATCGTGACCATCGTAGACAGTTTCTATCGTGTCGGCTCACTCGTATTCGGCGGCGGCCACGTCGTGCTGCCGTTAATACAAGCCGAGGTCGTCACTCCGGGATGGATTGCAGAGGATGCCTTCACGGCCGGGTACGGCGCTGCACAAGCCCTCCCGGGACCCTTATTCACTTTTTCTGCATATCTGGGCGCCTCCATGAATACAGTGCCCAATGGGTGGAAGGGAGGACTCATTGCCCTTGTTTCGATCTTCGCACCCTCTTTCCTCCTTGTGCTCGGCGTATTTCCTTTCTGGGATTCTCTGCGTACAAAAGCCTCCATTCAGGCCGCCCTCCGAGGCACCAATGCCGCTGTGGTGGGCATACTGCTTGCCGCCCTCTATCACCCCGTCTGGACCCAGGCTGTGGTTGAAACCCACGACTTTCTGATCGCGCTTGCGGCTTTCTGCCTGCTGCAGTTCTGGAAAGCTTCCGTGGTATTGGTATTGATAGGTTGTGCTGCCGCTACATACTTTCTCCGATAGTGTCTAAGCCCATCCATTGGGGCTAATCCGTCGGCAGATCCCCCGGCTCCGCCGAGTCAGCAAAGGTTTGACAGATCCGGGAGTCTTCAGGGAATGATCTCGCATGTGTTTGACCTGCAACGTCAGGTTTTTACCGTCGTTTAAAAGACATGCCCATTCGCAATCCGTATCGCTATCGAAACCGACTGCGACTGCGATACCGATTCCGATACCGACCCCGATAATGTGGTTCGTGCCGCATCGAGCGGCTCACATAATCAAACCTGCGGCTCTGCCGGTGGTCCTATGACTTTTCCTGGGCAGCGAGCATCCCGCAGGCGGCCGAAATATCTCTGCCGCGGGGGCGGCGGATATTGGCCGTAATATGATGTTCCATCAGGATTTTCTGAAATTGCAGGACACGATCCTGACTCGTGGGATTCAGGGATATCGAATCGGCTGCATTGAGCGGAATCAGGTTGACTTTCTTCTTCATTCCTTTGAGAAGCTTAGCCAGCCGGCGCGCATCAATGACAGTATCATTCATTCCGTCGATCAGGACATACTCGAATGTGATGTTGTGGCGCGGTTCAATAAGAAATTCCCGGCACGATTCCAGCAGAGCGCCAATATTCCATTTTTTGTTGATGGGGATCAGTTTATCCCGCACCGGATCCGTCGTCGCATTCAGTGAGATCGCAAGATTGGGAATGATAGTCTCCTTCGCGAGTTTTCGAATTCCGGGTACCACGCCTGCCGTGGACAAGGTAATGCGTCGGGAGGAGCGATCCGGGGCATCGATGATAGCACGCGGA
>JARRLM010000202.1:0-4641 GCA_037386985.1 Acidobacteriota bacterium
CCCAAGGATCGTCTTGTAGCCGCAGACGGAGAAATCCGTGATCGGACGGATCCTTCCCGAAAAGTTACATACGGTAATCTCGCCAAAGGGAAGACCATCGAACGACATCTTGAAAAGAAACCCGCGTTGAAAGATCCGGCTGCCTTTAAAGTATGCGGGAAGTCTTTTCCGCGCACGGATGCGAAGGAAAAAGTTACCGGGACCGCCAAATTTGCAGGGGATATTCGCCTGTCGGGAATGGTTTACGGAAAAGTTCTCAGACCTCCCTCCCATACGGCAAAACTCGTTAAAGTTGATACAGATGCTGTGAAACAAATCAGTAATGCCCGCATTGTTGTGGAAGGTGATTTTATTGGGGTTGTCCACCCCCTTCCCGATGTGGCCGAGAAGGCCATAAGGCTGATAGAAGCAGAATACGAGACGGCAGAGGCCCAGGTGGATGAAACAACAATCCATGAACGGCTTCTGGACACGCAGGCTCGGGACAGCGAAATTGAAGCGAAAGGCAATCTGGAAGAGGGGGAAAGTCTTTCCGTGCAGCAGTTTGACGAAACCTATTTCACTCCATATGTTGCGCACGCTCCAATCGAGACTCACAGCGCTTTGGCGAATGTCGAGGGGGATACAGCCACTGTCTGGATCGGCACACAGCGTCCGTTCGGAGCCAATTCACAGATAGGCAGTGCCATCGGTTTGAACGCCGATAACGTCAGAATTATCACCCCCTATGTTGGCGGAGGATTCGGCGGCAAAAGCCAGGTCGGACAGGCGGTTCAAGCTGCGCGCCTTTCTAAGATGACTGGATCCCCGGTTCAGGTTGTATGGAATCGTGAAGAAGAGTTCTTTTACGACACGTTCATGCCTGCCGCAGCGGTAAAGATTCGTTCCGGGCTCGATAATGCCAACCGTATTTCTTTCTGGGACTATCATGTTTTTTTCGCCGGGGAACGGAGTTCTCAAAACATCTATAGCGTACCGCATCTGCGAACGGTAGCCCGTGGAAGCAGCTTCGGCGGCGGCGGACCGCATCTTTTCGGCACCGGTGCCTGGCGCGGTCCCGGAAGCAACACCAATATTTTTGCCCGTGAATCTCATATCGATGTTATGGCGGCAAAGGCCGGAATCGATCCCTTGGAATTTCGGTTTCAGAACTTGTCGGATGCAAGAATGGTTCGTGTCTTAAAGGCGGCTGCAGACAAATTCGACTGGAAAAGCGCCAAGCCGGCCAGCGGGAATGGCTGCGGGCTGGTCTGTCTCGACTATCTGGGAACCTATGTCGCTGCGATGGCAAAGATCCATGTAGATAAAACGAGCGGAAGGATTGGGGTTGAACGGGTTGTTTACGCTCAGGACATGGGACCGGTGATGAATCCCGAAGGTGCACGTATGCAGATTGAAGGCGCCATTACAATGGGGCTCGGTTACTGCCTGAGTGAGGAAATGCACTTCAACGGTGGGGAAATTAAAGATCTTGATTTCGCTTCCTATCAAATTCCCCGTTTTTCCTGGGCGCCTCAGGTCATAGAGACGATCCTGGTCGAAAATCATGATATCGATCCGTCCGGATGCGGAGAACCACCCGTTGTAGGAATGGGTGCTTTAATAGCGAATGCTCTGTTCGATGCGACCGGAATCAGAATGAATCGGCTTCCGATGACGCCCGAGAGACTGAAAGCCCGGATTGCCTAGTTTAGGTGACCCGGAAACAACTTTGAAATTACAGTGACTTTCACTGTAATGAGCCGATGTATCGGTATTTTTACTGTGAAATCATTTCCTAGTCGCCACACTTGCCTGTGAAGTAGAAAGTACTACCGGATGCAGTTATTGGACAGGATAAAAACTGCCTGTATTACGGAATTGGGTTACTGGACGATCCTGGTTATCGGCAGGACCTTACGCTGGAAAGTCGAAGGCTGGGAGAACCTGGAAGCCGTCCACCGTAGCGGCAGGCGATTTATTGGCGCTTTCTGGCACAACCGAATTTTCATGACTTCCTATTTTTTTAGGCATCGAGACATTGTCGCCATGATAAGCCAGAACAGGGACGGCGAATATATTGCCCGAGTCAGCAGCCGGCTCGGGTTCGGGTCGGCGCGCGGATCCAGCAGTAGGGGAAGCCGGCGGGCCGTTGTTGAGATGCTGCGTTCTTTAGGTCGGGACCGTGATGTATTTTTTACACTGGATGGACCACGCGGTCCTCGGTATGTTGTGAAGCCGGGAGCTGCCTATGTTGCGCGCAAAAGTGGCAATCCGATTTTGCCATTCACTATTTCCGCAGAAAAGAAATGGGTTATGGGGAGCTGGGACGGATTTATAGTCCCCAGGCCCTTTTCACGTGCATTGGTCTTAATCGGTCCGGCTATTGATATAAATGCGGATACCCATAATGCGGAAATGAAGGGCATCGTGGAACGGATCCAGAATTCAATGGATGTTTTATGCCGTCGCAGCGATACCTATTGGGATAAAGATCCGGAACTATAATCACATTAGCCGTAAATTTGCAGGGCCGAACCTTCCACCTACGCCTCTAGCCGAAGCTTTGCTTCGGCCAGGCTTCCGCCTACGCCCTACGGGCTTCGGCGGACAAGCCGGCGGACAAGTTGGTGTTCGCCCTTGTAACGAACCCTTTGTGAATTATGGTGACTGTCACCGTAATTATTGTCTACTCTGTTTCTACCGTTCCTTCCTGTCCATCAAGTGCCGCCTGCAGGGTATACCAGATCAGTGTGGCGCATTTTACGCGTGCCGGGTATTCCCGGACGCCGGAAAAAATCGAAAGATCTCCGAGGATAGTATCCGTCTGAAGATCGGAGAAGCCTGTCAAAAGATCGATGAATTGGGTAAAAACCGTCCTGGCTTCAGTTTCGGTTTTTCCTTTCAGTTTCTCGGTCATCATGGAGGCTGAAGCGGTCGCAATGGCGCAACCGCTGCCGGTGAAGCCGATGTCTGCAATCCCTGTATTATCTATGTATAAGAAAACGTTAAATTTATCTCCGCAGAGAGGATTATGCCCGCTGGCTTTTCGATTTGCCGTCTCCAGCTCATGAAAATTGCGAGGCGCTTTGGAATGTTCGACAATCAGATTTGTGTATAAATTATTCAGGTCACTCATTCACTTAAATACCTCTTTTACTTTTTCGAGACCGAGCCTTAATGCGTCAATATCCTCACGGGTGTTGTACAGGCCGAATGAAGCTCTGGCTGTTGCGGGTATCCTGAAAAAATCCATAACGGGTTGCGCACAGTGATGACCTGCTCGGATTGCGATTCCATTCTGATCCAGGACAGTAGCGATATCATGAGGGTGGATGCCTTCGATGACAAAAGAGTGAGAGCTCGTTTTTTCCTTTGCAGTTCCAATCATGCGAACATCATCTATGGTCTGCAATATTTTGCTTCCGTAAGCCATCAAAATCTGTTCGTGCGTGAAAACACTGTCCATCCCGACCGATTGCAAAAAATCCACTGCTGCTCCCATCCCGATCGCGCCTGAAATATTGGGAGTTCCCGCTTCAAATTTATGGGGAAGCTTGTGATACCGGGTTTTTTCAAAAGTGACCGATCGAATCATTTCTCCGCCTCCCTGGTAAGGGGGCATGGAATCGAGAATAAATTCTTTTCCGTATAAAACTCCGATTCCGGTCGGACCATACATTTTGTGTCCTGAAAAAGTGTAAAAATCGCAGTCGAGAGAGGAAACGTCTACAGGAAAATGTGAAATGGATTGTGCTCCGTCGATAAGTACGGGCACCTGTAGTTGATGGGCAAGCTGGATTATGTTCCGGATGGGGTTGATGGTTCCAAGGGCATTTGAAACATGAGTGACCGCCACCAGGCGTGTTCTCGGTCCAATTAGTTTCTCAAACTCCTCAAAGATAAATTCTCCCGAGGCATTGATAGGGACAATCTTCAGGCAGGCTCCTTTTTCTTCACAGAGCAACTGCCAGGGAACAATATTGGAATGGTGTTCCATCGCGGATATCAGAATTTCATCTTCCTGTCCGACATGGGTTCTGCCGTAGGTTTGAGCCACGAGGTTGATTCCTTCCGTTGCTCCCCTGACGAAAACGATTTCATTATCCGAGGATGCCCGGATAAAGCGGCGTAATTTAGAGCGGCTTCTTTCGTACGATTCTGTTGCAAGTTCGCTCAAATAGTGCACACCACGGTGAATGTTGCTGCATTCATTTGCATAGAAATGTACGATCGCATCAATAACGGACTGAGGTTTTTGAGTTGTTGATGCGTTATCGAGGTAAACGAGAGGTCGAACATCCTGATGTCGAAAAATGGGAAACTGTTCCCGTATCTTTTCAACGTTTATTTTAATGTTCGCCCGCGAATGTATCCTTCCTGTCCCCGGAATCATAAAGATAGCTTAGAGAATTGATTCGGTTCCGTAAAGAGAGTTTGTTTTTCGGACTCCGCAGAAACATTTAGAGAAATGCGGGTTAGCCTTGCTTTTTGTACCGGCAATTTCTATCATTTATGTTTTTACTAAACCGGCGGAAGCAGCAAGTGGAGATGCAGAAATTATGAAAAGAACGTTTCAACCCAATAACAACAAGAGAAAAAAGACGCACGGTTTCAGGGAACGCATGTCGACCAAGGGAGGAAAAGTGATTCTGAAGCGAC
>JARRLM010000203.1:0-8909 GCA_037386985.1 Acidobacteriota bacterium
CCAGCCTCAGGGCAAAGAGACCATGAAATCGCATTCTCAAGACCTTTTCTGCAACGATCTGCCCACAGAACCCAGGCCCGAGATCGGGAAAATCCTCGTGACCGGCGCAACCGGCTATATCGGAGGACGGCTGGTTCCCGAGCTGCTCGCCAGGGGATACAAAGTCCGGATCATGGTAAGGGAAAACCTGCCCGAATTCAGGGATCAATGGCCCGGAGCGGAAGTTGCCGTTGCGGATGCATTGAATGTGAACAGCCTAGCAATCGCGCTGGATGGAATTCACACGGCTTATTATCTGATCCATTCCATGCTTCTCGGGATGCAGCAGTTTGAAGCGGCGGATATCCAGGCGGCCATCAATTTCAGACGCGTCGCGGAGAAAAAAGGGCTAAAGGGAATTATTTATCTGGGAGGATTGGGAGACCTTCAGGCATCTTTATCAGCGCACCTGAGGAGCAGAATTCATGTAGCGCAACAACTCAAGAGGGGGAGTGTTACCACTACAATCCTCCGTGCTGCCATTATTATCGGGTCGGGAAGCGCCTCCTATGAAATCGTCGAGAACCTGGTTCGAAATTGCGTCCTTTTTCCCACGCCGTCCTGGTCAAAGACGAAATGCCAGCCCATTGCCGTGCGGGATGTGATCAAGTATCTGGTGGGAGTCCTGGAAACACCTGAAGCAATGGGCGGAACATATGATATCGGCGGGAACGACATTCTGACCTACAAGGGTATGCTGAAGGTCATGGCAGAAATACTCGGCAAAAAAAGACTTTTTATTCCTGTACCGGTTACGAGCATAAAACTTTATTCCTATTTTGCCAGCCTGTTGACGCCGGTTCCGGTCCAGATTTGCCGCTGCCTTCTGGAAGGAACGCATAGTGAAGTCGTTTGCCAGAATAACAAGATAAAGGATTTCGTACCGTTCAAAACCAAGTGGTATAAAGAAGCAATCCTCAGGGCTTTGTCGCGGGAGGAGCAGGACAGAGTCTACACAAGATGGTCGGATTCCTACCCTCCCGCCCACGAGCTTGCCATAAAGCTCCACGAGATCGGAGGACGACCTCTCTATACAAGCAGTTATTCTCTCTTGACTCGAAAGAGTGCCGGCGCACTCTTTCAATCCATCTGCAGGATAGGCGGGAAGGAAGGGTGGTTTCACAGCAACTGGATGTGGCGACTGCGTGGAGCCCTGGACCGTATACTCATGGGGGTCGGATCCTCCCGCGGAAGAAAAAGCGCGTCGACCCTTATGAAGAACGATGTTATCGACTTCTGGCGCGTCGAAGATTACAAAATCGAGGAAAGGCTTCTCCTAAGAGCTGAGATGAAGCTTCCCGGCAGAGCATGGCTGGAATTCCGGATCAACAGTGAGGGTGATAAGAAGCGTCTGACAGTGAAGGCGTATTATCAAACACGTACTCTCTTTGGAAAAATTTATTGGTATGCATTCCTCCCCTTCCACGTAATTATTTTTCAGAATCTCATTCGCCAGATCGAAAGAAAAAGTGTGGATCATGGAAGTCTGGAGGGAAATATGCCGCAAAAAATAAGCCCGGCTTAAACCGCCCGGCAGATACCGTGTTATCGGCCCGACTCAACAGGTGTTGTGAAAGACCGCATGGGCCTATAGATCGGCAGGGGATTCGGACAGTGCAGAAAACTGAGAACAATAAAAGAACCAGGCTGCCTTCGGAAACGGAACTGGAAATCCGGAATATTATCGACGCTTTCCCTTTCAGTGCTCAGCTGATCGATTCGGACCGTAAAATTATAGCCGTCAACGAGACCCTGAAACAGACCCTCGGGATGGAGGAAGATCAGCTTATCGGAGCCCATTGTTCCGTAGTTATCCATGGCTTAAACGCACCTACAACGGATTGTCCCCTCGAAGAAGCACTTGAGAAAAGAAAAACCATTGAACGGGAATTATTCGATTCGAAAAACGGGCGATGGATAAATGCCTCCGTTTACCCGACATCGATCGTAACCATCGACCGTAGGCCCACCTACCTCCATTTTCTGCGCGATATTACAGAGGCGAAGAACACGGCTGCCGAGCTTTCCAAAAGCCTGGAACACCACAAAGCTCTCTGCGATCTCCTGCAAAACCTGCAGAATTGCCAGAATCGCACTCAAATCCTGGATGCACTTATCGATCAGGTCCTTTCATTATCATGGCTGGGAATGGCTGCCACCGCTGTGGGATTTGTTTTGAATGGCAAGTATCTCGAGCTGAAAACCCACCGCAACGTCTCTCCGGAATTGTTGATAAAGTGCCGGCGTCTGGCTTCGGGTGAATGTCTCTGCGGGAAAGCGGCCGAATCCGACCGTCCTATTATTTGTTCCTCAAGCAGTCACGATCACAGCAGAAAATATAAAGGAATGGTCGAACACCAGCATGCGGTTTTCCCCATCAGCCACAAGGGCAATGTGCTGGGCGTTCTCACGCTGTATCTCAATCCGGGAGACACAATGGACGACTTCCGTCTCGGGTTCCTGGAAGCGGCAAGCGCTGCAGCAGGCGCGGCGCTTGAAGGACAACTTGCGCGGGAACAGGTCGTTCAGACACAGGAAAAATACCTGGCACACATCATCTCTTCCCAGGAAGCCGAACGCAAGAGAGTTGCCGGAGATTTACATGACGAACTCTGCCAGTCCTTATCGGCAATCTTACTGGAATTGCAAGCGAACGGATCTCATAATACATTTCCGCAACCTGTCCAACACGACATTGAATCCCAGATCCGGGATCTCATAGACCAGGTCCGCCGGATGGCCGGACAATTGCGCCCGGCGATTCTGGACGACTTCGGTCTTGAATCAGCCTTAACCCGAAAAATTGAAGAGATCTCGAGCCTTAAGGGGATCCCGATCGATTTTCAGCGTGTTCCGTCCATCCCCAGAGAATATCGACTTCCCCCCGCAGTGGAAGTCGGCCTTTACCGTGTTGCCATGGAAGCGCTCATTAATGCCGTCGCTCATTCAGAAGCGTCCCGTATCAGCGTCATACTTCTATGGCAGCAGAATACCGTCACGCTTCTTGTGGAAGATGACGGATGCGGCTTCGACTATTCTACCGTTCGGAAAGACATGGATCGCTGTAATGGATTAATTGAAATGGAAGAAAGAATGATCGCGCTGGGAGGGAAGCTTCAGATAGAATCGGATCATCAAAATGGGACAACTGTCCGGGCCGAAGTGTTTTTGGAGACGGTTCCTCGGAAGCCTCTTTAGTCCGCTCTTGTGAGAAATGCGGGTTTTAAGCTGGAAGGGACTTCTGAAGAATTTCACATTTTCGGCATATCGATATTTTCTTCTGCCAATTCTTTTGGACCTTTCCCTCGCAGAATGTCCCATTAATAAACCAGCAAAGGTCTCCAGCCTTGAGCTCCCATGCCGGGCATTTTTCCCGAAGGTCTTTCGGACACTGTTTGACAGTCCAGCACGGCTTTCGCTTTTTAGGATTCAGCTTGAGGTGAAGAAGAAACAGCAGCTGTCTTTCGGCATGAACAGGGACTTTCCTCCACCCCTGTTCAAAACTCTGGATTGCTTTCGCGGAAATACCCAGTATTTCACCCATCTGAATTTGTGATTTTCCCAAAATATGGCGAATTTTTGAAAATTCCTTCCTGTTCATTTCAATCTATCCTCTCTGTAGAATCACATTGGGAATTATCCTGCTTCCTGAGCCGGTTGATTCTGTGCGTAAGCAGCGGATACTGCATCCCGAGCCGCAGCCCTGGGTGAACTGGCCTGAACAGTGTCTATATGTTTATAGCCTTTTTTAAGGAGGGAATTCGCCTGCCAACTATTTCCCCATAATCCCACAATGACAGCATTCACAAACAACACGAAAGAATACACTATATCCATGAAATCCAAGGCGGACATCACGGCCAGCATGTACAGCCCCAGGATAGCAAGCCAGATAAGGAAGAGCAGCACTCCCGTGCCGGTAAGTCCCCTCGTGAAAGCCCAGATCCACATAAAAAAGAAGCCGGGCCATGAAAATCCTGTTTTTACAGCTCGGAATCCCTTTTGCCCATGTTGATATATCGAAATGGTTTTCATCATCCTAGATCTCCATATAGAAAGGAACATACAAAGAATTTTTCTATCGGTTCGAGAACTATTCAGGCGCCAGGGCGCTATGGTACCACAATGTAGGGAAGATTGAGGAGCCTGAATCCTTTGTGAGGGAACTGGCTTTTATTTTGCGTCCATCATACGAGGATATGCGGCTTATTCCAAATCGAGCTGGGACAAAACCTCTTCCGGCTTCCAGTCGTTGTGCAAATAGATTTTTACAAGCCTGCCGTCAGGGCCGATCAAAGCCGTGACAAGAGAATGGACGATCTGGTTTTTCTCTTTTCGAAAAATCAATCCAAAGTGACCCGTAATTTTTCTTATCTCATCCCAAGATCCGGTGGCAAACTCCCAGCTCTGAAAATCCAAAGGATTCATGTAGCGCTGCGCAAACTTCCGCAAAACAGCCGGAGTATCGTATTCGCTGTCAAAACTGACGGTCAGAAGATGTGGGATCTTCTCGGATGGCGGCATCGACTCAAGCCTTTTCTGGATGGATGCATAGTTAAAACACATCCACGGACAGTAATCCGGAAGCGGGCAACGGGTAGCGCCGGGCTCCGGCATGGTGAAGACAAGCGAAGTATCGGTGGAAGCTTTTCCTTCAGTGATTATGAGTCCTTCGATCCAGGATGGAGTCCGTTGAACAACCAGCGTTTCCTGCACCCTCTTTCCAGGTGCCAGTAAAGGAATCGCCCACTCGTCTTTTACATTGAAGGGCATCGTCATGGCATCCATGAATCCTTCAATTTTCTCATGGGCAAGAGTAACCTGGTGCCTGTCTTGATCGACTGCAACAACTTCCCCCCTCAACTGATGTCGCTGCACCTGTTCCGGTTGCGATTCCGATCGGCACCCTGTTAGAAATATGGCGACACTGGCGGCTACAAACAATACGACGCTGGTTTCGCGGCGCATACAATGAGCTCCTGTTTTAATAAGTTGCAATCTCTTACAATTCGCCCGGTTTGGAATCCAATTTACCCTGTTCATTGTCAGCGGCTCTCCTCTCTTTACCTGCATGATTTGAACTTTCAGCCCGCAGCACAACTTGAAGAATTACGCCCGGTTTCCAAAGCCTCATGCGCGGCCCCCGGGTTCCTGTCCCTCTGTGCACGAGTACGGTAATTCCTTTTCTCCCTCGTTCGCAGCCGCCTCAGCCTGCCAGGGTGTATGGGACAGAAAAACCGTTGCCCCGCTCTTTGCACCAGGATCATGCCTGAATGACGGCCCGGCTTATGAGGGCATCGTTCCGATGCATTGCAAAACCGAGGCTCAAAGGCTTGCCCCCGATCGGCCATGTTGCGACAACCAGCTTTTCACCTGTCGTGGCGGGACGGACATAATCGAGGTGAAGAAACCTTATCCGCCCGATGCCTGCTCCGTCAGGCCCATAGACGTTCTGGCCGGCGGCAGCCTGACGTGTGTCATCATAGAACGCGGCATAGTTAGCCTGGTTCATGTGCCCTTGAAGATCAAGGTCGCCGGTGCGCACACGATAGGAACGTTCGAATGGCGCAGGCGGCATTTCAGTGAACTCCGGGGGGGTCAGATCCGGCATCATCGGCAGATCCGTATCGGCCTGCTCCAGAATATCCGGCAATCGAGTGGGTACATTATCGGGAGCCAGAAAAACGACGACAGTACTGCCTGCCGCGAAAAGCTCTCCATTATCGACATGATGAAAAGTGTGTTGGAAGACTATGCTGCTGCGGCCGGTGCGGCCAATCCACAGATTGCCGCGGATGGGGATTGCCAGGCCGATATCCCCCGAGATACGCAGTGCCTGCGAAACCACAACGAACGTGTAACCCTGCCGGAACAATGCCACAAGCTCGCGCAAATCCCGCCTGGTATACTCCCAGCGCAGATGCTCCATGTAGCGCAGCAGCACATGCGCCGGAACAATGCCTTCAGCATCCAGTTCATAACCCCGACTGTTAAATACGATATTAAATGGGTTCACGATATTCCGGGTAATCACCACGCCTGGAAGACGTGGCTTTTACCTCCACTTATCGATGGATTCGCCGTATGAGTAACTGAAGTCGCCTCCCGACCAGTAGGTATTGGTCTTCCCTCCCATAACAACAATTTCAATCGGTGTAGGACTTCTGGGAAAGTTAACGGACGGATTGACAGGCACTCCCATGACGGCTTCTCCCGTAAATCTGGAAACGGGAACCACATTCTTTTCTCCAAGCTGCAGATAGGACGCAAAAGGTTCTACGCCTTCCCCGGCCTGTTGCATCTCTTTCTGACGCGTTTGCCAATAGAGCCAGCCCGGCGTTCCCGTGTTCCGAATGAGGTAATCGGCATACATCTCCTTGGAATTAAAGCCTGCGGCCGCAATATCGGCAGCGACAGTTGGATCCATTATGATCGTGGCGCCAGACACGCTGGTCGAGAAAAAATGCTCCAGCCATCCGCGGATAACCTGGTAAATCGGCAGGGGGCTGTACCAGGCAATATTGCTGAGGCTCCACCCACCGAAAATACTGACGACGCTTTCCTCCTGTCTGTATCCCTTTTGCACATGGAAGGGTTTCCATCCCGGCGGCAAGCCTTCCTCGGTTTCCGGGAAACAGAGATTGTTATAGTTTAGCGAGGTTCCCTGACTTCCCATGTATGTTTCCCCCGGTGTCCCCGAACCTCCCAGGTTTTTGGATATCAGCGTCCAGCACCTGCCTATTGTAGCATTGGCCCGATTGAAAGGTCCCATGGCTCCAACGCCGCTGTTCATTCCTATCTCCCTGACAATGGGACCGTTGAACAGCGCCATTCTGGCATAGGAGGATGTAGAGCTGATCAGCGATGTGGCGCCCGTCGAGGCTATGGCCAGAATTGCGGGGAAATACTCCGGTTCGGCTCCCGACATGACCGCATTCACGGCAACCATCTCAACCGTGTATTCCCAGGCTTCATGCGGCGTTGAAGCCGCCATCCTGCCCACCGGTTCATCAGATGCATGGCTGGTTGCCTTGAGCATTTCCGCTACTTTTTCCTCGGTAGGCAGCACTATCGGAAGTCCATCGGTGAAATTGTTTTCATAAAAATATTTTTCAAGATTTTCTGCAGTATCCGGTTCAAGCAACCTTGTTCGTGTATCCCTTGGGAGGAAACCTGTTCCTTTGTCCTCCTCCGAAACCGGCTCGGTCAAAGCTGCGACAATTTCTTCAAGAATCGGCGTGCCCGTAACAGGATCCCCGCCTTCCAGATATTTACGGGATATGCCGGATGATCTGTCGGTTACCGGATGAGGCGTATACACCATCCGCAAATTTGGAATCCCTTTCTTAAATGCCATAGCTGTTACGAGCTCCTGAAATCTCTGCGTAACGATGGGAACTGTGGGCACCCCCAGTCCTTCAACGGTTACGCAATGGCCGACGACCGCCGGCGAGCAGGTACTTCAATGCCATCAGCCATAATCATTCCATGTCCCTTGGACTTGATTTCGGCCCAGAGCGCGGGATCATCATCCATGTAGCCCCCGTACTTATCTTTGAACACCCAGGTCGTCTTCGGATATTTTTCTTTGAGGGCCTGAAAGAGCTCTTCGACAAATTCTCTGGTTCGCGGATATCTGGTATCGACAACGTAAATGGTTTTGCCATCCAAAGTTTTCGGGCGATTTGCCATTGGTATCCGGCGAATGGGAGGCTTTATGCCTCTTGGATTCATCACAGTTATTTTGCTGTTTTGCCCTGACAGAGATCCTGCAAAGATGCCTGTAAGCAACAAAACACACATAGCAAACCAGCCGGCGCGGTTTTTCATACTGTTTCCCCCTTTAACAATCTGTGATTTCATCATACCGCACAATGATGGAATCAGTTCCCTGTTCATAATGATTTAAAAGGATTCGTAACAAACTGTGTCCATTATTAATTACAGGATACAGTGAGGGACTCTTGAAGGCGCTGCTGCCGTTCACAATTCTGTGTCGCATATCCCAGGTCGTATTGTGTACAATTTCTCCGATAAGAATAGATTTGCAGTTAACCTCTGACGCCTGTATAGAATCGGTGAGACGAACTCAAAAAAGCAACAAGACTCTGTGCCGCACCAGAGGGCTTGACCAGGACCTGATCATTACAAGAAAAGGAAATTGGGTCACCCTCTGGTCTGCAGCCGGAATCCGGCATACCGTTCTCAATAGTGCGGCCCCGCATCTGCCCGGACTCGAGTATGCGCGCAACATGCTGGCGGCGCTGGCATTCTGCCCTCACGCGCAATCCTGTCTTGTCCTGGGGCTCGGCGGAGGTTCCATCCCGCGCATGCTGCTCAAGGCAAGCCCACAGATCGAAGTGGAAGCGGTCGAAATCGATCCGGCAGTCGTGGATTTAGCCGCTAAATATTTTGATATCCATGCACTGCCCCGGTTCACGGTTCACCAGGAAGATGCGGCGGGATTTCTCAGACGCTGCACCTCGCAATACGGGGTGATTGTAGTCGACACCTATCTTGGAGAACAGTTTTCGGATCAGTGTTCAACGCAGGAATTCATGAAAGATGCGGGCAGATCCTTACTCGCTGATGGTGTGATTATAGTCAACTGGTTGAGCGGAAATACGCAAAAACGCGACGATCTGTTGAACGTAATCAAATCGACCATCGGTCCGGTCTGGAAACTGCCCGGTCTGAAATCACGCAATGTCCTGTATTTCGCGGCTTCCGGGAAGATCACTCGACCTGCGATCGTCTCAACCGCCAAGAAAATCCAGGCTGAAATTCCTTTCGAGAATTCACTCGGGCAGGTCGTTCAGCGTCTCCAACATATCAGCTGAAAATTATCGGCGTCCTCTGATACATAATCC
>JARRLM010000204.1:0-4636 GCA_037386985.1 Acidobacteriota bacterium
TGAACAATTTCAGCATTACATGGACGACTGGAAATGTGCAGGATCCGCGACCGGGTGTGATTCCGGTCGCGAGGAGTATACGGGTTACGGTTACACCGATCCGATCAGGGAGTGTCGTGAATTACCGCCCTCCATTCAACAAAATCCTGAATATGGCAACTGTTCTCAGTCCCAAAACGCAATGAATAAAATATTCTGTAATTTTGAATCCAGAACCGGCGAATCCGCTATTAAAAATGAATCCGGTTTTTCATTGATGGAATTCATTGTGTCTGCAGGCATCCTTCTGGTCCTATCCATCATCATTTTCAGCACCCTGAATAAAATACAATCCACGGCTGCCCAGCAAGCCGACACTCAGGCTGTATTGGACAATACACGTATTGCTCTTCAGGTTGTAGAAAGACGCATCCGGCAGGCAGGAAACGATCCATTGCGCAACGGATTTGATGCAGTATCTGCCGTAAGTTCCACAGAGGTGCGTATTCGCTCCGACATAACAGGTTCCGCCGGTCCTGGAAATCCCAATAAGGGTGATCCGGACGGCGACATAAATGACTCCGGGGAAGACCTGGCAATTCGATATAACAGCACTAAACGGAGGATTGAAATGATTTCCTCAAACGGCCCTGCTCAAATCATTGCAGATAATATTGTCGGTTTTTCACTGCAATATTTTGATGCTGAAGGCAACGAGATCCATACAGGGAGAGACGTTCGAAAAATCAAAGTAACCATCTCCGGGGCGGCAGCTCACAAGGATATGCAGACTGGAGAACTGTTTGGTATACAAATAGAAAGCACTACCCGAATTTTAACGTAAAAATTCAATATGGATTCAGGCACACTTTTAAAATAAAGAGGAAAAAAAGCTATCGAAGGACCTAAAAAGAACCGACAATAACAGAGTATGAGGTGTTTTATTATGAAATATTTCGCCGCAATGTTATCTGTAGCGATTTTCATCGCAATTGCATCTATTGGATACGCACAATCGCTGGCGGATATCGCAGACAAGGAAAAAGAGCGCCGGGAAGAAATAAAACAGACACCCGAAGCAATCACGAATGACCAGATTCCCGAGTACACCGGCTCGATTTCAACTTCCACACCCATCGAGATCCAGTCTGCAGAAACGGATTCCGAACAATCTGAAGAAGACGCCGAAACGGCCGATCAGGAAAAGAAAATCGATCCCGATGAACCGGTTGACTTCATGGGCAGACCCGAAAGCTACTGGCGTGAGACAATGACGGCTGCACATAAAAAAGTCAAAGAGCTCGAAAACGAAGCTAATGTTCTTACATTACGAATGAACGATCTTCAAACGCAGTTTTATAACGTTGACGATGGTTTTAGCAGAGAAGCAACACAGAAGGAAATCCAGAAGACCTACTACGAGCAGGATTTGAACAAAGAAAACCTTGCCAAAGCTAAGGATGAGCTCGAGGATCTGGAGAAGGACGCACGAAAAAGCGGCGCACTGCCGGGCTGGTTCGATTAAGTCTCAATCCTGATATCGCGATTGAGACTATAGCTCAATTCCGGTATCGGAATCGAGGTTCCTATTACACAGCTCTACCGATCAAAAGGATAGCGATGCCTGCCGTCAAAAGCCGGTACTCCACATCGCAATAGCCGGTATCCTCCGCCATTTCCTTCAATCGATCCACTGGAGGGAACGCCTGCACACTGTCCGGTAGATATCCGTAGGGCCCCTCCACTCCAGAAACAACCTTTCCTATCTTAGGCAGTATCTTCCGGAAATACATACGATATAGCGGCGCCAGAACAGGCGTTCTGGGCATGCCGAAATCCAGGACACCCATAAGCCCCCCGGGCCGGAGAATGCGTCGCGCCTCCCGGAAACCCGACTCAATATCGGCAAGGTTCCGCAGAACAAACGCCGATGCCACTATATCAAAAGAGGCATCCGGAAAAGGCAACGAGAGTGCGTCGGCGCCCGTTAAAAAAATTCTGTTGGAATATGCTTCATTCCGAATCTTTCCGGCGCCCATACACAGCATCGGATAACAGAAATCGCATCCGATTACGGTCCCCATACTGGAGAAAGCAATTGAAAGGTCTGCCGTCCCGCACCCCAGGTCGAGAATCCTGGGATTTGGAACGGTGTTCCTCTTTTTGATTTCCCCCACGCAGATTCTGCGCCAGCGACGATCCACATTTGCCGAAAGAAAGTGATTTAAAAAATCATACCGGCCGGCAATCGTCCCGAACATATCGCGAACTCTGTGCGATTTATCGATATCGGATCTTTTTTGCATCTTCATAGGTTGGATATTTCAAGGTTGCCGCCTGCAGACAGAAATCTCTTAAGGAAACGTCGGAGCATCAGAGGATCGATGCCGGTTTCAATCACAGAATCTCCGATCCGGAGGAGCAGAACCATACGGATATGTCCTGAGCGAAACTTTTTATCCCGAAGGAGCGCATTCCAGAGCCTGGAGAATGAAATTCCCTTCAGCGAAGGCAGTGTGCCCATCTTATGAACAAGGTCAATCAGCCGCATTGCATCCCCTGGGCTGAGGAATCCCAGTTCATGGCTGAACCCTGTAGCGGCTATCATGCCCCATGCGACGGCTTCCCCGTGCTTGAAACGTTTATAATCGGTTGCCGCCTCGAAAGCATGTCCGACTGTATGTCCATAATTCAGAATCATCCGCAAGTCATTTTCCTTTTCGTCTTTCACGACAACTCCGGCTTTGATCCGCACCGATTCCGATATGACGTGTGTCATTTCCCCGGTTTGACATTTGAGGATGCCTGCCAGCCGTTTCTCCAGGTATTTGAGAAGAGGTTCGGAACGTATTGCCGCATGCTTCACGATTTCATAAAGCCCGGATGTCAATTCCCTCTCCGGAAGCGTTTTCAGTACATCCGTATCGGAGAGCACAGCCAGGGGTTGATGAAAAGCGCCGATCAGGTTCTTTCCCTGCGGCACGTTGATGGCTACTTTTCCCCCGATTGAACTGTCGATCTGAGCCAGAAGTGTCGTCGGCACCATCACAAACGGTATCCCGCGCATGAATGTCGCAGCGGCAAATCCTGCAATATCTCCGACCACGCCACCGCCGAACGCTAGGATCCATGAATGCCTGTCTGCCTGCGCCCGAAACATCCCTTCGTAGATCTTCATCAGGTTTTCATGGGTCTTGAAACGATCACCATCGCCGATGTAAATCACAGGTGAAACACCGAATGCGTCCTTCAGCGACATCAGAAGGGCATCTCCGTGAAACCTCATCACCGTTCGATTGGTAACTATAATGGGAGCGGAATCCCATCCCCGTCCGGCCAGCAGATGACCGGCTTTGGCAACAAGACCGGAACCGACCATTACGGGATATCTGCTGTCGGCCAATTCCACGTTAAGCGTTTTCAATAGAACGCCCTCCAACTATTGAGCTGCAGGCACACATGAATCCCGGCTCGCTGCATCCAGAGAAAACGGCTGATTTGGCGCTGTGGAACCCGACAGGAACTTTTCCTTCAACGGGAGATCCCCTCAACAGGGCTGCTGGCAGTAGCGTATAGTTTCCGGGGAATGCGACCTGCCATGTATGCCATACGGCCCGCCCGTACAGCCAGGTTCATCGCCTCCGCCATTGCGACCGGATCCTGTGCCCCGGCAATACCCGTATTCATCAACACGGCATCACAGCCGAGTTCCATAGCTATTGAGGCATCAGAGGCAGTTCCGACACCCGCGTCGACTATGACGGGCACCGATACGCTTTCCATGATGATCCGGATATTGGCTGGATTCTGAAGCCCCATGCCGGATCCGATGGGCGCTCCAAGGGGCATTACAGCCGCGGCGCCGGCATCTTCAAGCTTACGTGCCATAATAGGATCGTCATTTGTGTATGGAAGAACTACGAATCCGTCCTTCACAAGTCTTTTCGTAGCAGCAAGAAGGGCTTCCGTATCCGGAAACAGTGTTTTTTCGTCGCCGATGACTTCAAGCTTCACCCAGTCGGACAGACCCGCTTCCCGGGCAAGATAGGCCGTTCGAACCGCATCTTCCTCCGTATAGCAACCGGCCGTATTCGGTAGGATGGCGAACCGTTCGGGATCCACATAATCCAGAAGGGATTCGGAAGAACGATCCAGATTCACCCGCCTCACGGCAACCGTAACAATTTCCGTCTCCGATTTCGAGAGAGCTTCCTTCATCAGAGGAAAGGTAGAATACTTCCCAGTCCCTACCAGAAGACGGGATTTAAATGTTCTGCCGCCCAATACAAGCTTGTCATCTTCCGTTGAATACGCCATGACCTGCTCCGATCAGCCCCCTCCAACGAACTGGACAATCTCCACCCGGTCTAAATTGCTGACTTTGGTTTTCTCCCAGTCTCCTCGAGGAATAATATTTGTATTTAATTCAACAGCGATTTGACTTTCGACAATGCCAAGATGTTGGATAAGCTCTAATACGTTCGAAACTGCAGTGATCGAACGGGATTTGCCATTAATAATCAAGGTAATATTATTCATTGAATTTTCATCATACGCACCGCATTCTCATCAAATCAAGATCAAATACTGCCGATAAGGAAGTGGTTCGCAGGAGGAATCGGTTGGAGTCGGCAAGGTTGATGTTCCGAAGAATGAA
>JARRLM010000205.1:0-4635 GCA_037386985.1 Acidobacteriota bacterium
CCACGTAGCCACTTTTGGTAGCTAACTCGATTTCGAGTCGAGCCCGGTACGACCTCTTCGGTACCTCTCCGTTCATGTGAAGCTTAGCAGAGTTTGTCGGGACAACGAATCAAAGATTGCTGCGCTATTATGGCTGGAACAATTTACGGCCATTAAGAGAGACAGGCGCGGTTGACATCCGCGCCTGTACTTCAAGCCTTAAGTTTCCCGCCCGGACGGCGGGATCGAAACATGGCAGCCAATGATCCGCATGCTGTAAATCCAGCGAGGGATTAATTGGGACGGGTGTCGGCTTCGATCTGTTTCAGAGTTTCTTCGATCAGCTCGCGATTGTCTTCTTTGGTGAAATTGCGCTGAATCAGCTTCGAGGCGATTAAAACGGACATATCCGCAATCTCGCTACGAATCTGCCGAAGAGCTTTTCCTGTTTCTGTTTCGATCTGGCTGCGAGCATCACGGACAATGGTTTCCGCCTCGGCCCTGGCTTTTTGCTTTATCTCTTCCCGAAGCTTTTCTCCTTCCGCAACACTCTTGGAAACGATGGATTCAGCTTCCACATGGGCTTTCTTGAGTATTTCAGCCGATTCCCGATTCAATCGCTCTAATTCCTGCTGCGCCTTCTCCGCGTCTTCCAGGGACTTTTTAATCTTCTCCTGGCGCGCTTCCAGTGCCCGCAACAGCGGATTCCATCCGAACTTCTTGAGCGCAAAAAAGAGCACCAGAAAAACAACAATGGTCCAGATAGCCAGCCCCGGATCCACTTGGACTAATGGATTATCCATAATGAGTTATCCTCGCCGCTTACTTCATCAAAACGATGAGCAGAACCACAACCTCAGCGATAATCGCAACGCCTTCGAGCAGGAAGAGCGGCAGGTTCACCGCGCCGGTGATCTGAGTTGCAGCCGCTGGCTGCCGGGCGATTCCTTCCGCGGCGGCTGCGGCGAATTTTCCAATTCCAAGAGCTGCACCGATCACGATCAGTCCCAATCCGAAAGCAGCGCCAAAATAGTGCCATACCGGTGCCGCATGGTCCGCAGCGGCGGAATCTTGAGCGTATACGGCCGGGCCGGCAAATGCGGAGATCAAAATGACGGCCAGAAATGCAACGACCAGAGCACTGCGGGAAAATACTGTCTTCTTCATTCTTCTATCCTTTCAAGAAAGATTTGTTACTTAATGATGAACATGAATGACCATACCGATGAACACGGCTGAAAGCAGCGTGAAAACATAAGCCTGAACAAGAACAACGATAAGTTCGAGGGCCGAGATGCCGACCGCCAGGATGATTGAGATGGGAGCTATGCCGATGCCCGCCCAGGCGGTGTGGAACATCTCCGTAAAAAGAAATACGATAGAAAGCACCGCCAGAATAGCGATATGCCCCCCGGTCATATTCGCCGCAAGTCGCATGGTCAATGCAAACGGCTTCACGAGCATGCCCAGGATTTCGATCGGAATCAGGATAATATATACAGGCCAGGCCATCCCGGGGGGCACCGTGTTCTTCCAGTGCTGGAAAAAACCGTGCGCCTTGGATCCGCCGACTATAATGGAAAAGAACGTGACCAGGGCAAGACCTGCTGTGACATTGAAATTCGCTGTAGCGGTTGTTCCGCCATGCAGGAGCCGGTAAAAGAATGTGTCCTCACCCGCGTGAATTACCCAATGATTCAGTAGGTTCAGGACCTCGAATATGGGGATCAGCCCTATCAGGTTGGCCGTATAGATAAAGGCAAAAAATGTGAGGATCAACGGCGCCCAGGTCTTGACCCATTTTTCGCCTACATTCGGAAGAACGATACTGTCCCGTACCCATTGCACGATCAGTTCCAGCCAGTTTCCCAGACCGGACGGTACGGGGCCCTGCTTCAGATAACGACGCACGATCCAGGTGACGAGGACGAAAACTATGAGCGCCACAAACCACAACATGAAAACGTGCTTGGTTATAGAGAAGTCGATTCCAAACACCTTGGGCAGATGGATCAACGGATGTTCCGGATTGTTGGCGATGTGGTGAATGATCGTTTCACCCGCGTCGAAGCCTTCCGAAGCACCGTGTTCTTGAACTGCAGCTGACATCCACATCTATTTTTTCTTACCCGTTCCGTTATTGGCCTTGAAGCTTCTCCGGTCGGGTTGAACTGCCGGAAACCTGAAGTCGGCGCAACCCGATTGCCTCCATCATGTGCAGCGCTAAAAAATAGCCTACAAAGCTGATCACGAATGGAATCGGCTGTACCCATCCAAAGCTTACAAGGACTGTTATAAAAACTGCAAAGAAGATCATCTTGGCGGCGAATGCCTTAATCATAAGGGCCGTCATTCCTTCGGGGCGCCGGATATACTTCCGATGCATTGCTATCCAGGACGCAACGGCCGACGATAGCGGCACCAGCATTCCAATCCACAATTCCAGCCGGTTTTCCGGCCGGATCAGAACTGTCAGGATCAGTGCCGTCAGGATCGAACCGGACAACATCCACCAGACAAGCTTCATTTTCTCCAAATAATTTTCGCGAGTTCAAAAAACCCGACAATGATACCTAAAAACAATCCGGCTACGAGGAACCAGGGCGAAGTTTTGAGCCAGGCATCCAGGGCGTACCCGATCCCGCCCAGTACAAGGATCGCGGCCAGCAGGGTATAGCCCGCAACGGCTGCCGGTCCCGACCTACGCAGGGATTCCTGCATAAACTGCAGGGATCGCGCCAGGAATGATCCCTCCTCCTCGTCAGGCATACTCACCTGCAAAATGGTGGATTATAGCAAACACACCTCTATAAGCTCAACGGTAGAAATATGATACTTAAAGAAAAAGTTACAGTTTCTATCCATCGACTGCCATTCTTCCCGCCTTAAACTGCTTTTAAGAGTATTTTTCTCCTGAAATACTCAATTTCCTTTAGAAACCAAGATAAATTATTAATAAAGCATGTTTTAGATCATTATGACTCCTGGTTTCTGGCTCCTGGCTCCTTAATTCCTGGCTTCTGTTCTCTTGATTCTCAGATAGGAAGAATTCTCGATTTTCCCCCCAAGAAGGCCTGAATTTAATCATTCATTTCATGAATTGTCGTAAGGCTGCGCAATTCGTAATCTTTTGTGCCGGAGGGGGTTACGATCTCAATATCATCCCCTACTTTTTTCCCGACAATGCTGCGCCCGATAGGAGACGTAATGGAGATGTCTCCTTTGGCGATGTCGGATTCCTCCGCGGAAACCAGCCGGTATTCCACCTCTTTTTCGGTTTCGTATTCAAAAAGGACAACCTTTGAACCGTAAGCTGCCTGATCTGTAGGAATTTTCTCAAGGTTTACCAGCGACAGCGATGCCAACCTTTGGTGGAGCTGTGCTTTTCTGCCTTCCAGGTAGGACTGCCTCTCCTTAGCGGCCTTGTATTCGGCGTTTTCGCTGAGATCTCCCTGTTCCCGGGCACGAAGGATCTCCTTAGGCAGTTCTATACGGAGCTCATGCTCTATGGCATTGAGATCGTCCTGCAATTTCTTGCGTACATCAATCATAGCCAGCTCCAATGAGGGGGATTTTATTTAGGGTGCAAGAATCGAATAGTCAGCCAGTCTGAGGACATGATCCGGGAAGACGCCCAGCCAGAGTATGCCGACAACTCCCATTACTATGATGATCTGAATAAGCAGGCTCATCGGTTCAGGCGCTGGAGTGGTTTCTTCCGGTTCTTTCATGTACATGTATACCAACAGACGGAAATAATAAAAAACCGACACGACGCTGCTGAGTACACCGATCACTGCCAGTCCCACATATCCCTTCTGAATTGCAGCACTGAACAGGTAGAATTTTCCTATAAATCCTCCCGTCAGGGGGATGCCTGCCAGCGAGACCAGCGAAAGGGACAGAGCTGCCGCCGCGAAGGGAGCCTTTCGGGCCAATCCCGCATAATCGTCCAGGCAGACGCGAGTGTCGCCGATGCCGCTGATAGACAGGATAACGCTGAAAGCGATCAGGTTCATAATCGTATAGGCGACGAGATAGAAAAGTACGGCGCTGAAACCCGTATCGCTGTTTGTTACGATTCCTACAAGTATGTAGCCGGCGTGGGCAATGGCTGAATAGGCGAGCATGCGTTTTACATTTGTCTGTAAAACGGCAACCACGTTGCCCAGGACCATGGTCAGGATAGCCAGGCACCACAATATAGTTACCCATGCATCGGCCATGAAAGGAAGTGCTTCAACCAGGATCCGCATGAGTGCCGCAAAACCCGCTGCCTTCGGCCCGACGGTCATAAACGCGGTTACGGGAGTGGGCGCTCCCTCATAAACATCGGGCGCCCAGGAATGGAAAGGAACCAGGGCTATTTTAAAGCTGAATCCTACCAGAAGAAGTCCCATTCCGATTAAGGTGGTATTCTGATAGTTCCCCTCAAGCGTGGCAGTAACCAGTTCAGAGATAGCCTGGTAATTCGTGCTCCCCGTACTGCCGAAAATAAGTGCGATACCGTACAGCAGAAATGCCGTAGAGAACGATCCCAGAAGAAAGTATTTCAGCGACGATTCGTTGGAACGGATATCGTTTTTCTTGAATCCGGCAAGAACGTAGGTAGCAATAGAGAGAATTTCTATTCCGATGAAGGTAAGGATAAGGTCG
>JARRLM010000205.1:4729-5598 GCA_037386985.1 Acidobacteriota bacterium
AGTACTCACCCCGGTTGATGGACTCCCTCTCGTTGAAATTCATGGATATGATTACAGAGACGCCCAGAATCACCAGAAAGAGCCATTGGAAGAAAAGGCTGAAATTATCGACGATGAACATGCCGTTCAGGATCGTATGAGGATTGTCCTGCCACTGCGAGCCCAGGCTGAAGGCGGCAACGGCGGCCGCCACCACTGCAATCCGCGCCATTCGACTCTTATGCGCCGGCGCCGTGAACGGCTCGAGCAGCATCAGAGCCATTCCTGCAATGACCAGAACAAATAGCGGTATCAATAATATTAAGTCGTCGACCATCGTATTATTTATTCACCTGAGGGCTCTGAGAAAGCCGATCTACCCAGTAGCTCTTTTCAGGATTGCGTGCATTTTCAATCCGCTGCTGGACCTGTTCGAGCGAAACCTCCATCCGGCTTATAAAGGGCCCCGAATACACCCCGATCCACAGCATGATCAGTACTATCGGAATAAGGATCAGTTTTTCTCGTACTCCTATATCTTTTATTGCTGCGTTGTCCGGATTTTCCAGCTTGCCCAGGAATACGCGCTGATACATCCAAAGCATGTACACCGCGCTTAGAATCATTCCCAAAGCTGCCAGGGATCCGAAGAGTTTATTGCTGGCGAAGCTTCCCATTAAAACCAGTACTTCACCGACGAAACCGTTCAGACCGGGAAGGCCTATGGATGAGAGTGTAACGACAAGAAAAACTGCTGCATACACCGGGCTTATATGCGCCAGGCCGCCGAAATCGGCGATTTTGCGAGTATGCCTGCGGTCGTAGATCATTCCCACTAAGAGGAAGAGAGCGCCCGTCGACAGGCCGTGATTCAGCATTTGCAGTGTCGA
>JARRLM010000206.1:0-4632 GCA_037386985.1 Acidobacteriota bacterium
CTCTCCTGGAACGCCACGACAATGACAGTTTTCTTGAAAAACCGGCTTCCCGTGTGTTTCCCGACCTTTTCGTTGATGAAATGGAGAGTATCCCTGCAGGAAAAAAATTAGGGCCCTATGTTGTAACCGAAAAGATCGGTCACGGCGGCATGGGCATTGTCTATAGGGCACATGACGACCGGCTCGATCGTCCGGTTGCGATCAAGATGCTTCCCGGGAGTTACGTAAAAGATCCACAACAGCGGGAAAGGCTCAGAAGGGAAGCCAGGGCTGCCGCCAGGCTTTCTCATCCTGGAATTGCAACGGTGTATTCTCTGGAGGAATCCGGTGAGGATATATACATAATTTCGGAATATGTAAGCGGCCGGACCTTGAGGCTGGTCATGAAAGACTCTCCTGTGCCGTTTGAGACGCTCGTGGATATTGCCCTGCAGACAGGGCGTGCCCTTGCCGAAGCACACAAGTATGGGATCGTTCACAGGGATCTGAAGCCGGAAAATGTGATGCTGACCAGGGATGGGAATGTAAAAATCCTGGACTTCGGTCTGGCCAGAATGGATATTGGACATGGCGGCGCTGGCAACACAAGACTTACACGATCGGGGATGTTTCTGGGAACTCCGGCTTATGCATCCCCGGAGCAGTTGCAGGTTCCGATGTCGATCTCCACAACGATATATTCTCTTTTGGTGTGCTGCTTTATGAATTGGCCGCGGGAAAGCACCCGTTCGGAGTAGGCGAATCCATTGCCACCATTGCCCGTATCCTTGAAGGGGATGCTCCGGGGCTCATGGCTGAGAGCCTTTCGATTCCCGAAAAATTGGACAGGATTGTCCGGCGTTGCCTGCAGAAGCGCCCCGAGGATCGTTATTCCAGCATGCAGATTTTGCTGGATGATCTGGAAAGTCTGTCTGATGCACAGGCTACAAAACAGAAACGTTCTTCTGTGTCCCGTGGCAAGGATACGCCGAAACGTTCGAGACTTCATCCTCTCTGGTGGTGGCAGTTTCACCAGGCCTTTTACGGTTTCGGGTACTATTGCATGCTGTATCCGCAATGGATAGTAAAAAAGTCCATAGGAGGGATCGAAGGATCCCTGTTGTTTTTTTCACTTCTGATTGCGGTGGGAATTGCCGCCAACCTGCGGCTGCACCTCTGGTTTACTTCCCGATTCTATGTGTCTGAGCTTGCCGGTCAACGTCTCAAGGTATGGAAATGGATTCGTTTTGGGGACTGTCTTTTTGTATGTATACTTGCAATCTCCGCTGTAAGAATGCATACCAGCCACGCCATTTGGGCTACCCTGCTAATGGCGGCATCCATCGGCAGTCTGGTCGCATTTTCTCTTATCGAGCCCACAACGGCGCGCGCAGCCCTGGATAAAAAAGATTGAAAATTGTAGGATGAAGTGTAATTCCACTTGTGTTTCTACCGGTTCACTGATTTTCCAAAGTTCCATGAAATTTAATCTTTTTCGACCGGATGAACACTCGCAACGGAGGTTGTGTCGGCATCAACCCATTCTATTGTACGTGTCATGCGTGTGCGCATCGATTGAAGTGTTCTTTCCATAGATTCTTTTGCTACACGGTTAATCATAGGGCTGATCATAATCTTCAGGAATACGGGAACATTTCGACTGAGAGTCACCGATTCGCATTCCACGATGACGCCGCCCTGAATCTGCTCGTAGCGCCAATACGAGTTCATACGCCAAAGAAATCCGTGATCATTGCCTTCCGGTTTCTCACGTTCATTGTTTGCCTCAAGTCGCTCCACCTCTGCAATTTTTGTTGCAACACTGCTGCTTGAAGCTCTGAAAGCACTGTGTCGTTTGAAGTGGATGTCATGTTCCGTATTGTATATGACCGTCACAATTTTCGAACGCTGCAGCTTCAGGAATAGCTTCAGCCCTCCCGTCGAACGTTCCAGAACTCTGGATTCGAGTACATCCTCCTGGGCCATATCTTCTGATTCAGGATCTTCCACTCCCGAGAAAACAAAATCGAGGTCTACACCCGGAATAAAGATTCCTCCCCGCCAGTGATGTATTCTCCCATCCGGGACTTTAACCTTTCGGCCATTATTTTTGGATTCCATGGCTTCGATAATAATGTCTCCGTCTAGCAGCTTATTACGTTGATGTGTTACTTTATCTTTGTCCTGGAAATCCATAACAAGAAAGCCTTTATCGGACATCAATTCACGTTCGATACGTTTCTCTGTCACCTTTATGTAGTTATCCCAAGCCTCAATTGTTTCCGATTTCAATTCAGCAGATAGGACGGGTTGGATTGGACAGAAAAGAAGACCTGCAAACAGTACCAGTACTGGGGCGGTATACCTCCGATGCCTGGAGTGCATATCCAAATCTGCCGAGTCTGTCTGTATCTGATTGGAACGAAATACGAAACGGTCTCCCGCAATAAAATTTACGACAGAACATATCGCAACACAAAGACCGTTTGCGGTCAGATAGTGCATAGACAGATGTTCTACAAATAGACTCATCAGGAGAAGGTTCCCTGTCAGGGATATCACTCCGTTTGCCAGGTGAAAATAGAGTAATCGTGCTAACCTCGAATTTCTGCAATTGCTCTGACGGTCTGCCCAGGTCCAGCGTTCATGCCAGCAAAAATTGTGAAGAATTGCCGCTTCAACCGCCAGAAAGGTTGCTGGAAGATAATGAAGCCCGCAAGTGGAGACAAGCAGTGTAAGGGTGAAGATTTGAACTAATATACCCATCGCTCCCACAGAATTAAACACCAACCAGCGTTTCAAACAAGAAGGGGATTTTTTGCATGTGGACATTGAATACCTCCTGACGATAAAAGAAATTAGTGTTGGTGCCGGGGTTCTGCCTGATAGAGCAGGCGCGTATTCCGTATGGCCGAAAACATGAATGCGACTATAAGACCTGCAATGGAAACTACTCCGCCTACATCAAAAAGCAGAAAGGTTCCAAGACTGCCAATATGGACCGTGGGATTGAAGAGAAGATAGAGAGTCCCTATTGAGAGCAGGATGCGCAATTCGGTCGGACCGACCCCGAAGCAGGCTAATCGGAAGACTTGTTGCACGTGGGTTGCGAGAAAAACTTCGGCTTCAACTAATGCGAAAGTAGCCAGAAGCGCAAGGGCAATCAACGGATTCATATAACCCGAAAGTGCCATTCCTCCCAACAGGGATGCAGTTCCAATCAAATCGATGACGTGATCCACATAGTACCCATAACGCGGTCTCTGGCAGTTTCGAAATCGGGCCAGGGTGCCGTCAAGGCTGTCCCCGAACCAGTTGATGGCAAGGAAAATTACGACCAGGACTAAGATTGATTCATTCATGGCGGATGCCCAGAAACTGGCGCCGGCCCCGATCATGGCAAAAAGTCCGAGCAGAGTGAGGTGGTCGGAATGAATCCTAGTTGGAGTATGGCCGGCCAGCCAGTTCAGTGCTTTTTTCTCAGGAACAGCCAACAGGCCCCCATTTTTGCGAGTATGTAATTTTGCATCGGTTTCCATATCAAATCCTCCCTTCATAGGGGTAATGTGAGAAATCTTTTAGGAAAGGATCAGTAAAAATGAGGCAGATTGTTTTGTTATGGTAAGGCAGTCGAGGAAAAATCGGTTCAGGCTTTACGTCTGACATTCGATTACGTTTCAAAATCGGGTGTAATTGCTTATAATTGATGCAGGTTAAATAGAGTTTTGACAGGTGTTGATATGCATAATGTAATTATCGTCGGGTCCGGACCAGCGGGGTATACCGCAGCGATTTACGCCGCACGGGCCAATCTTTCTCCCGTTATTCTGGCTTCGGAGCCCAAGGCGCAGCAGATGCCCGGTGGGCAGCTCATGTTCACGACAGACGTTGAGAACTTTCCGGGATTTCCAGAAGGCGTTCAGGGACCGGATCTGATGGAATTGATGAAAAAGCAGGCATTGCGCTTCGAAACGGAAATGATTGAAGAAGATGCCCAGGAGGTGCAATTCCAGCCTGGCGGACCCTTCAAAATACGCTCTCAGTCCGGCTGGCACGAGTCTCGCACTGTCATCCTTGCAACAGGAGCGACCGCAAAATGGCTCGAATTGCCCGATGAAAGCAAATACCGCAACCGGGGACTTTCCGCCTGCGCTGTCTGTGACGGCATGTTTTTCCGAAATCAGGAGGTCATGGTTGTGGGCGGCGGCGATACCGCTATGGAGGAAGCCCTGACGCTGGCCCATCATGCTTCAAAAGTGACTATCGTGCACAGAAGAGATGAGTTGCGCGCCAGCAAAATCATGCGGGAACGCGCCAGCACAAATCCGAAGATTCATTTTTTGTGGAATACGCTCATTACGGGGTATGAAGGCGGCGATGTATTGGAGGCCGTGAAGGTTGAAAATGTTGCGACCGGCGAAGAGAGGGTGGAGACTGTGTCCGGTGTGTTTATGGGTATCGGACACCATCCGAACACGGAATTCCTGCAGGGCGCTATTGACATGGATGAGCAGGGATACATCGTGACCCGGAACGGCGTTGAAACAAGCATGGATGGTGTGTTTGCCGCCGGAGACGTGCACGACCGCTATTACCGCCAGGCGATCACGGCGGCGGGTTTCGGTTGTATGGCAGCCCTGAGAGCCGAGCGCT
>JARRLM010000207.1:0-4627 GCA_037386985.1 Acidobacteriota bacterium
GTATTGCACAAGGCCCTGCGAATGAAACATTTCGGCTCGCCCGTGAGGCGGCGCTTCGCGCATTGGAAATCGACGACACATTGGCGGAGGCCTATACTTCTTTGGGGGCGGTCAAGGCTTATTATGACTGGGACTGGGTAGGCGCAAAAGCTGATTTTAAACACGCCATTGAATTGAACCCATATTCCAGCGAAGTCCACCGTCAATACGGTTGGTATCTGTCGGATATAGGACATCATGACGACGCCATCTTAGAGGCAGAGTTGGCACGGAAGCTGGATCCCCTTTCGCTTAACGCAAACAATGACCTTGGTATGGCATATTGCTTCGCACGAAAGTATGACCGGGCGATTGAGCAGTTAAGTAAGACTCTTGAACTTGAACCCAGGTTCTTTCGCTGTCATTTGTTTCTTGCCGCATCGTACATACCGATGGGGATGTATGAAGAAGCACTCGCAGAGCTGCAAAAGGCGGAAGCGGCTGCGGAGGTAATGGCGTACGGTTTCGCCTTAACCGGCAAAAAAGCCCAGGCGCGCGAGATGCTGGCTCAGGCGATAGGAATGCGCGTGCGCGAAACAAGTGGTGTCATGGTGGCGCTCTGTTGCGACGCTCTCAATGAAAGAGACCAAGCATTTGTATGGCTAGAGAAAGCCTACGAGGATCGCCAGTTTCATATTCAGTGGCTGAAATCTTTCCCTCCATTAGATCCTCTGCATTCCGATCCACGTTACCAGGATCTTTTACGCCGCTTGAATTTCCCGTAAAAACCAGCATTTCAAGATAATCGAGGCAGGTAGAAGGAAAGATATAAACGCCGGTTCAAAAGTATAGCAGCGGGCGGATAAAGGCGGATGAAAAGTGTAACACCCTGATACATTTTCCCATTTGTTCAGAAACCGGAACAGGTGGGAGGAAAGGGTGTACACAGACATGGAGATGTGGAGAGACATTCGCCGGAAAGTATTCGTAGACGGCGAAAGCAAACGCCGGATTTGCCGTGAATACGGCATTCATTTCAGAACGCTGCAGAAGATATTAACCAACACCATCCCGCCCGGGTATAGACAGACAAAGCCACGAGAGAAACGAAAGATCGGGCCTCATCTGCCTTTCATCGAAGAAATCCTAACTGAAGATAAAAAGGCGCCGAGGAAACAGCGTCATACGGCCAAACGGATTTTCGACCGTCTTGTCAGCGAGCAGGGCTACGACGGTGGATTTACGGCCGTCAAAGAAGCGGTCCGGGCATACAGGTACAGGAACAGGGAGGTTTTCGTACCGCTTTCACATCCTCCCGGATGGGCCCAGGTGGATTTCGGGTATGCTACTGTCGATTTAGACGGTGAGCAAACAGAAGTAGCGTTTTTCGCGATGACGCTACCGTATTCCGATGCCTTCTTTGTCTGCGCTTTCGCGCGTGAATGTACGGAAACCTTCCAGGAGGGTCATAAAAGGGCTTTTGAGTTTTTCGGAGGCGTCGCTATCAGGATCAGTTACGACAACTCCAAGATTGCCGTTATCTCCATCGGTCGAGGACGGAATCGTAAATTGACAGACGGATTCCTTCGTCTTCAGAGCCATTACCATTTCACCGAGCATTTCTGCCGGGTCCGCCGCCCCAATGAGAAGGACATGTGGAAAACCTCGTCGGCTTCAGCCGGCGCAACTTCATGGTGCCGGTGCCGAAAGTCAATAATCTAGAAGAACTCAACCGTTATCTGGAAACACAGTGCCGAAACGACCTGGGTCGTATATTACGTGGCAAAGAAAAGCCCAAAGGCGAGCTTCTGAAAGAAGAACTTCCGGCAATGCTGCCACTACCTACAGAGAGGTTTGAAGCGCATCGTGTGGAGAAGACTTCTGTAGGCCCGCTGTCCCTGGTCCGGTTTGACCGGAACGACTATTCCATCCCCACAAAGTATGCACATCACCCGGTAACAGCCATAGGTACAGTAGATGAAGTCCGTCTTGTCGTGAACGATTATCTGGCGGCACGGCATCCACGTAGTTGGAACAAATATGGAACGTTTTTCAATCCAATCCATTACCTGGCGCTACTGGAAAGAAAGCCCGGCGCCTTTGATTTCTCCCGCCCTTTAGAAGAATGGACCCTTCCATCCTGTTTCGATCTGCTCCGTCGCAGACTGGAAACAGATTTGGAAGGAAGCAAAGGCACCCGGGAGTTCATCAAGATTCTTCGTCTTCTGGAAAAAGCTTCATTGTCTCAGCTGACAAAAGCGGTTGAGCAAGCTCTTTTCATTGGAGCCACAAGCGTGGATGCCATCAAACTGATCTTGGAATACCGGCGGCAAGAACCCATCGCCCTCTTCAGCCTGGACGGGCATCCGCATTTGAAGTCCGTGCGGGTACCGGAGGTTGATTTGTCCTGTTACGGCGGTTTGACACTGCAACTACTGCTCTTTTCTTAGCATTCCTCCCACCGCGCTCGGTCAGCTTCAATCCAAATCGCCGCAGATCGCAATCCTCGCCGAACGGTCCCAGAATGTACTGTCCGCCGCTTACCAGCAACTGACGCAACATTCTGTCTCCCGTCTTGGTAATACGTAGCTGTTTGCTTATACCCCCCGATTCGTCCTGTCGGGGCACTAATCCCAAATAGGATCCTACATCCCGGCTTTTGTCGAATCGTTCGGGCTTTTCAAGCATCAGGACATAGGTCAAAGAGGTGATTGGTCCAACCCCTCGTACCTGCCGCAGGCATTCCGTCTCCGGATATTTCTGTTCGCTCATCCGGATTACTTGCGCATCGAATGTTCGTATTCTTTGGGACATCTCTCCAATTTGAACAACAAGCGGCGATAAAGACTCCTTAATAGAATCGGGGAGTTTCTCCACCACTGTGTAGTGGAAGCTTTCCGAGGAGCAACTCGGCAGACGGCCTCCTACCGATTTGACTTGGCCTCGCACGCAGTTGATCAGTTTCGTTCTTGCCGCTATTAATCCTTCCCGCGCACGCAGCAACACAAGGTCTTGTCTTGCCTGGTCGCCTCGATGCTGAATCGGATATAGCAGTTCCGGGTCTGCGCGAACCAAACGCGCCAGAATCCGTGCATCTACCTTGTCGTTTTTGCGTTTGTTTTTATGGATTGATTCCATCTTCCTGGGGTTGGCGACAATAACCTCGTGCCCGTGACTCTTCAACAACGCACATATCCATGGCGAGTGTGTTCCAACCTCGATGGCAATACGGCACTTTGGAATCGCCGAAAAAAGTTCATCCATCCCCGCTTGTGTCGCCGCCAGAGTTCCTTCGGCAAAAATACTCCCTTCTGCATCTATGAAACAGTAATTGCTTTTCCTATCTCCAAGATCTATTCCGACGTAAGCACCAATCTGCTTTGCCGCTTTTGCCCGACTGCCGCGGTCTCGTAAAGAATGTTTCAATTGTTCTTCTGGTTTTTCGAGTTTCCTTGATACTTTCTCCGTTTGTTCGTAACCGTTCCGTTTCTTTGCAAGATGTTTTTTTGCTGACTGCGTTTTATTGGCCTTGATATTATTCTTCATGGGTCGGTCTCCTATCGCAATTGCACCTAGAGTGCGTTGATCATAGGTAGCCTTATCGGCGATCCATGATCAAGAGGCCGACCTTCTCATCTCATCTTCTGGGGACTTAGGAGCATTTCACCTTTGTGGATAGCGTTTTACGTTCTTGGCATGCGAACTCGAGTGGCAGCCCGCCGAATCCACACGAGTATCTGAATAGTGTTGATGAGCAGGAATATCAGCAGCCATACCTTAAAAAAAGTATCGGTGATCACATGAGCAAAGATTGGGCCACTGAACACGGCCCAATACAACAATGCTACAAAACAGACCCACAAGCCGAATCGGAGTGTTTCGGTTCGCGCACGCCGCCGTTCATTCAACGCTGCGGCTGCGAGCAGCACTAGGCGCACAACCATCAGCGTGATCAGCGGTGTCAGCAGCCAGCGTTGAAAGTGGTCGTCATAGAGAGCCCACGATGTGTCCGTTCCGGATGGCAGAAGATGATCCAGTATCCATGCAGGTGCGATAAAGAAGATCGTGAGTAAGGCGCCCAGAGGAGCTGCGTAATCTCCAGCCTGCCATTCCGACGTTTCCGGCTCGCCGGGGCGCCACCCTCTGGGAAAGGGAACCCAGAAAAACCAATGCGTCCAGTGACGAATGCCGGTATCAGGGTCGACAGGAAAGCGGCGCTGAACCAGGCTGGCAATGCCAAACCACAGGACGAGAAAGCCAACCCATGAAAACGCGCTGAAGCCCCATCGCAGCCACCATTCTCCAAGCGTCATGCGTGAAATAAAGACGGCGGGCAAAGTAACCGCCCACTGAATGACGAAACAAGCGATGGCCAACTTCACGAAAACCGGAGAGTATTCTGGCTCGATAAGGTTAAATCCACGAGGGGCATACCGGGCCGCTACTTCATCCGGTTCGCCGAAACGTCGCAGGATGTCCATCGCCATCTCGCTATCGGGTGAGTGCCCGGCGTTTTGTGCCGCTGAACCGCAAGTGCTCAACGAGCAATGATCGTAGCTCCAACCGGATAACTTTGCGGCGTTTGCGTGGCATCTTCACTGCGACCATTTTGACATAATCTTCGATGATTGCCTGTGTGGCCATTTTC
>JARRLM010000208.1:0-4622 GCA_037386985.1 Acidobacteriota bacterium
TTTTTTTGATACTAGATCCATAAGTTTGATCTGACCGTCACCGCCCATTGCCAGAATCTTTCCGCTGCTACTGACTGCAGCACATCTGTAATTTCTTTCAGTCTGATAGGTCCAGGTTTGGGTGTCCCATATTTTGACATCGGAACCTGAGCGGGACAAATGTGTGGTGATCAGGATTTTGCCGTCAAGTGCAAATATAAGACCCATTATCGGAATGCCGTCATCCCCCTTTAACCTTCTTGCGATCTCAGTTTTCCTCTCAAAATCCCATTGGTAAAGGCCGCCTTTTATATCGCCAATAACTATTGATTTACTGTCCGGCGAGAATGTTGCTGCCCGAACTTCATTGTTAGTCAACGTAATATCCGATTCAACTGTCTAGGAACCTGTGTTCCAGACTTTAACATGGCCATTTGCCTGGGTTGTCAACACGTACATGTTATCGGGCGAGAACTCCGCCCAGAAAACTCGCGCGCTCTGATCTCTGCTCGGCGTTTCCAATATTTTTAATGGAGTGTCCAGTATGTAAAGTTCGTCAATTTTTGCATTTTTAAATCGTGTACCTTTTAAACCGGCATCCCAGACGCGTGCGCCGTCAGTTCCTTCGGCCGTCACTATTTTTCTGCCGTCCGAACTGTAATTCACCATACGCATTCCTATTTCAAAGGAACGTATCTTATTACTGTAGTTAGAGGTGTCTGATAAATGCACCATACCGAACTGCGGGAGGCGGGCCAGTTCTTTACCGTCCGGTGAAAATTGCAGGTAGACCTCCAGTTTACATGAGTCATCAATGATAGTTATCTCTGGTGTTGTTTTAGAGTTAGCTCCTGATTGTTGAGAGATAGATGATATGTTTTCATCCGCATTTAATACACAGGCAAAGGATATAAGTATCATCGCTGAAAATGCTAATAAGACCTTCCTCATTACTTCGATCATTATTGTATCCTTTTTGGTAAAAGCTTCGCTTCACGCTGGAAACAGGCTACACGATCTGTGTCTTGAGCGAACTCTTCTGGCAGGACCTTGATCGCTGAGTCCCGCCGTTGCCAATTTTAGCCGTGACCTCATAATGCACGGGGATCTTTCCTATCATGGATATAAATCGTTCCGGAAGCCTAATTCAATACTGTTTGGAAAATACTGGTAAATTGTGGAGACATTATATAGGAAATTGCCCATGGAGGAAACGAAAAAGAAAGATTCTAACTGTGGTGTGATTTAGCCTTTGGTTCCAGGCTTAAATGAGGAAATTGCCAAGAATGCAATTTTTACCCAATTTTGTAAGTCCCTTTCAATATTGAACAATTTCATTTGCATATATTGTGGGCATCTCGTCCATTAGGAATTCTAGGAGTGCGGCCAAACCTGGCGTGATTTTTAAATGGACGGTAACGCTATATTTCGGGAACTAGAAGCTAAGGTTACTCGCCTTATCGGTCAAAATATAACGCTTCACCTAACGTCACCGTTCTCGCGTGGCTATCAGCCGTCGCGAGCAACGGCCTGTTCGGTGTTCAGTCAAGTTCTTCTCGCTCGAAGATCAGATCGGCATAAGATGAAGCTCCATATCCACGGACTGCAGGCGCAAATGCCTGAACGAATCGCCAACCATCTATAGCGAGAGTATTGATTTGATCCTGGTAGGATTCGTTGAAATTACCTGTGAATCCTCCACCCTTCAGTTTCACACGGACATACTTGTATTCGTATCTTTTAGCCATTGTTACCTCCCATTTAATGCGATTCTCGGCAATTGCACCGAACTTAAATTATACAGAACTAGCGATTTATTTCGCCAGGTAGAGGTTATATCCAGGATTCATAATCTGCCTTAATTTTCTAATGGAAGACCATCTATAAGGATATGCTGTAATCCAGAACCTGGAGACACGTCTTTCCAGTCTCCGATAAAAAGCATAATGTTATTTTCGTTGAATTTCCGAGCCTGATCTTATTATGCTTCGGGAAAAGTTCGGCAAAAAATTTGGAAAATTGCACAAATATATTCACGGTCAGCATTGCGGATGATCGGAAGGAACTCTAAACGAGATAATTTTCTGTACTAGCGAAAGGATACAATCCCTTACAGCAAGGAGTTCCTCTTTTGAAAAAGGGACTGTATTCCAAATAGTGGCAAGGGGGAATAAACGTGGTTCAGATCAATAGCGGCGATACCGTGTCGTCCGAAGAATCTCCGGGGAAAACCAACATCAGGACTTGGATGTTGCCGTTCGGCCTCTTCCTGTTTGTGCTTGCGATAGAATCGATAGACGCCAGCTCGTTTGCGCCAGTCATGGCCCAGATCAAACGCGCATGGGACATGACAGGCACGCATGTCGGAATCTACACCGGCATGGCCGGCTTGATTCCACTCCTCGTGGCTGTGCCCATTGGAGAAGCCGTCAGGCGATGGGGAGCAAAGCGTTCCGTCATGGGATCGATGGCAATCATCTTCATTGGCACAATTATCATGGCGACGGCGAAGGGATTCGCTCAGGGGCTTACCGGCAGGATCTTTGCGGCTGGAGGCCTCAGAATGGGTACTGTCGCCTCCTGGGCGGGGGCTACCATGATCGCACCCGCTTCAGTTAGGACCACAGCCTGGACGGTCATGAACACAGCTCTCGCCGTAGGTGCGATTACAGGCCCACTTCTTGTTGGAGGCTACATTGGTGGCAATTTCGGCTGGCAGGCTGTTTTCTTCACCATGTCAGCGCTTTCGGTGTTTTGCATTCTCCTCATAGGTTTTTTCCTCCGTATGCCCTCGGCTGGTATCGCTGCCTCGGAGAGCACCGTCGCATCGACGACCGCATCCAGGTTCAACGTATACAAATGTTGGGACATCTACCTGATGGGAATCATCTTCACCCTCATGATCGGAAGCAGTTTGGTTACGATCATGAGCTTCGCGCCCCTGGCCATGGAGCAGCGCTGGCATATGGACCCACAGTCTATCGGCAACATTCTGGGCTTATCCAATTCGGTGGGGTTGCCCGTGATGCTTGTGGCCGGAGCTCTTGCCGACAGGCTTCGTACACGGAAAAAAATCATGATCGCAACTGCGATCCCGATGGCTGTCGGTTTATTTATGCTCATCTCTCAGGATCAGACGATATTCACGCTGGGATTGGTCGGCTACTTAGGGTTTGCCTTCGCCCCGGGCGCCATGTTGTATGCCTGCGCGCCCGAAATGGTACCAAAGGGCACCAATCTTGGCCCCGTTTATGGACTGCTGTCGACTATCAGCAGCGCAGGCGCATTCGTGACGCCCATAATCGTAGGATGGATACGGGATGCGACGGGTGATTATAACACCGGCTTTATCCTACTGGGGACGTTATGCACGCTTAGCCTGCTCCTTTCCTTTAAGCTCCGGGCGCGGTAATTGAATTAAGGCTTTCTGCCTTTCGGTACAAACAGAATCTTCTAAACTGAAAAAAATAAACGCCGAAGGGGCCGAAAGGATTGATAAAAGGCTGTTTTCTAATGGAAGGTTACGGTGTGATACGTCCATGTGAAATTGCTGCAGTTCAATTTACTGGGCCGCGGATCCCAGAAACTAATCAACTGGCACCATTGCAATTTCCCCCTTTCTGTCTTAATTTATCCCTCAAAAAGTAGGAATCTTTGCTCCTAAATAATCTCAGGAGAAACGGTTCATGAAAAAGTATTGTGCTGCGACAATGATTTTGTGTGTCTTCACTTCGATGGCGTTTGCCCAGAGCAAACATTCGCTCACTTTTGATGATGCTGTTGCCATGCATCTCCTCAGCGACCCCCAAATTTCACCGGATGGCAAATGGATCGCATACACCGTGACTGTAGGGGACAAAGAAGCAAACAGTTCGAATAGCGACATCTGGATGGTATCGATGGACGGCAAGACCATTCGGCAACTCACTAATTCACCCGAAGGTGATTCGCAGCCGCGATGGCGGCCTGACGGCAAGGTGCTGGCTTTCATCTCCAGTCGTGATGGTGCGCCACAGATTTATATCCTGCCAATGGATGGAGGCGAGGCGGACAAGCTCACCAATATATCCACAGGAGCCAGCACCCCGGTTTGGTCGAACGATGGCAAATGGCTCTTGTTCACTTCATCGGTGTACCCTGAATGCGCGGACGATGCCTGCAACAAAAAACGTGCTGAGGAATGGGAAACCGGCAAGGTCAAGGCACAGGTCTACGACCATCTGCTCTATCGTCATTGGGATACCTGGAGGGATGGCACTCGCAGCCATGTTTTTATAGCGAACGCCGGAGATGGTAGTTTTCGCGACCTGACGCCGGGCGATGCTGATGCTCCACCGGCAGCTCTTGGCGGTTTTCCGGATTATGCGTTTTCACCAGACGGTAAGGAAGTTTGTTATGTCAAAAACACCGATCCTGTGGTCGCTCTGAGCACCAATAATGATCTTTTCGTCGTGCCGATGGGTGGCGGTGAGACGGAACGCATAACGACCAACCAAGGTAACGACAACAATCCAGTATATTCCCCGGACGGCAAATACATTGCCTATCTGATGATGCCGCGCGCCGGTTTCGAAGCCGACCGCCAGGAGCTGGTGCTGTATGATCGTGCCGGTGGCACGCAGCGCAGTCTAACCGCAAATTTC
>JARRLM010000209.1:0-5951 GCA_037386985.1 Acidobacteriota bacterium
ATTCTTGGCCACAATCTGGTTTGGCACTCTCAGATGGCACGAGACGGATTCGTGGATCAAAACGGCAAACAGTTGTCCCGCGACGCCATGCTGAAACGGATGCAAAACCATATTGCCACTCTGGTAGGCCGTTACAAGGGCAGGGTAACCGGTTGGGATGCGGTAAATGAGGCGGTTGATGAAGACAGGGGCTGGCGACAAAGCCGGTGGCTCGAGATCATCGGAGAAGATTTCATGGATTATGCGTTTCACTACGCTCACGATGTCGATCCCTCTGCGGACCTTCTGTACAACGACTACAACATGCACAATCCCGGTAAGCGACGTTTCGTGGTGGACTGGCTTGAAGGCGCGAAGAAACGCGGGGTGCCGATTACGGGCATCGGGATGCAAGGACATGTCGGATTGGGGTATCCGGACATTAATGAGTTTGAAAAAAGTATTGTAGCCTACGGCAAGACCGGCTTGAAAGTTCACATTACCGAAATGGACGTAGACGTGCTTCCCGTCGCAAGGGGGCGCATGGGAGCCAATATATCGGACAGTGCTGACTATTCTGAGGAACTGAATCCTTATGTTGATGGGTTGCCCGAGGGAATAGAGAAACAGCAGGCCGATCGCTATGTCGAATTTTTCAAGGTTTTTCTACGGCATCGGGATCTGATCCAACGGATCTCTTTCTGGTGCACGGGCGATGGAGAATCCTGGAAAAATAATTTCCCCGTCCGGGGCCGCACGAACTACCCGCTCATGTTCGACCGGAACTATGAACGAAAAGCCTGCTATGACGCTGTTGTTGCACTTAAAGACTAACCCGCATTTCTTGACTTCGCCCATTTGCAACTTCGTAGTATGAAGTTCCAAGTTCTGGGTTCTAAGTTCTGGGTTATCAGTTTGCGGTATTCGGAATTTTGATGAGAATATAGCCATAATATAAAAAATAGCAGAGTCAGGGTTACCGGGGGGATGGCCTCGCCTCCTGGGATTGAAACCAGAACTCAGAACTTAGAACTCAGAACTTCAAGAAGGACCGTTTAGTCCAAGTTTGTGAGAGCCGTGTCTTCGGCCCATTGGAGCGCCTGGCGGTACTCCATGTCGGTAATGCGGCGGGAAATTTCAGGATGATCGTAAGCTTTGTGTTCGGGGTGATATTGCGCCATTATGTTGACGTATGTCGTGGTCGATAATTCCTGCGCTACCCAATGAACGAAACGGTCCGTTCCCGCGATATTGTCCGGCATTACCAGATGCCGAATCATCAATCCTCGAAGAGCAATTCCTGTCTTGTTCATCTGGAGATCACCCACCTGGCGGTGCATCTCGCTGATAACAGAAGCCGCCACCTCCGGGTAGTCCACGGCACCGCTGGAATACCTGCCTGCCAGTGCTTTATCCTGGTATTTGAAATCGGGAAGGTAAATATCAACAATTCCGTCCAACATTTTAATAACTTCAAGATCGTCATATGCACTGGTGTTGTATACCAGCGGCAGGTAAAGGCCTTTCGATACCGCTACGAGCCGCCTTTGCCTACCAGAGGCTTTTCCTCACCGAAGTGAAGGCTGGCTGAATGGACCTTGAGTTTGTCTGTAGAACTGCAGATACCTGTTTCTCCCTCAAGTCGATTGACTTCACATTGGCGGGGACAGCACCGGCATTTCTTATAGATATGCCATAACTCGGCCTCAATCTTTTCGAGTTGGCCTGTCCGTTCTGCCTGAATGTATGACGGTTCGTAAGACATGACTTTCGGTGATGGGGCCGACAGGGACAACAACGGACCTTGAGATCTGTTACATCCAGGTAAACCCGCGGCGCAGGCTGCGGCTGCCAGATGCTTTAGAAATCTTCTCCGTGAAGGTGTCATCCCGGACGACTCTCTTGATATTTAGAGAAATTCTGTTCCTTTCCAATTGTAAAATCAAAGGTTTTCTATTCCTATCCCCATGCTTTCTACATCTTTATCCTATAACACCTCGCTTAATGTAGTATCGGAAGGTTTCATCCGACATTCCGAGAAGCCTGACGAATATGCCTTCATTGTCTTCTCCCAACTGAGGTGCCGCACGCCAGTGTTCATGCTTGCTCTGGCCGGGCCATAAGGCGGATCGGTCGGAACTGGTGCTGCCGAGCACAGGATGCTTGAGAGAAATAAAGAAATCCCGGGCTACCAGTTGAGGATCTTTTGAAACATCTTCGGCATTCTGTACAACACTCGCTGCGATTCCGGCTTTCTGGAGAATCCCTGCGATAAATTCTGAGGAATGCCCTGCTGTCCAGCGGGCGATCAGTCTTTCCAGTTCCGCTCTGGTTTCTTTTCTCCCCGCAAGAGTGGAGAACCGGGAGGACTTCAGATCATCAATGTCGAGTATGTTGCGGAATACGCGCCATTCCTCATCGTTTTTTATCGTTAGAGCACACCAGCGATCGATGCCCCTGCATGGAAAACACTGGTCCGGACATGCCGCAATATTTTCCTCGCTATCCTTTCCGGTCAAAGAAGAATCACCATCGTTATTCCCACACATGAGTGCAGGGCCTAGAAATGTGCATAGAGCTTCATAGCCGGAGAGATCGATATGCTGGCCTTGTCCTGTTTTATTGCGGAATTCCAATGCGGCCAAAATGGCGAAAGCGGCGTAAAGACCGATAACGATATCTCCGTAGGCATGTCCGATGACTACGGGAGAATCTGATTCTACCGAGGACGCGGCTGTAAGTCCCGATAGAGCGTGGAAAGTGGGGCCGAAACCGACATAATTTCTCCAGGGACCTGTCTGGCCCATAGCTGAAATACTCAACATAATGATGGAAGGATTCACCCTCTTCAAGTGCGCATAGGTTAATCCCCAGTTTTCCATTACCCGTGGCGAGTAGTTCTCAACGATGATATCGCTGATTGCAGCCAGTTTCAGAAAGCAGTCTCTTGCTTCCGGGATGCTGAGATCAAGGCTGACGCTCCTTTTGTTTCTGTTCCACGTGTTGAAATAGGCAGTACCGTTCTGTTCCGCTCCCAGAGCCGTTTTCTTCGTCTGAACCTTTATGACTTCAGCTCCGGAGTCGGCAAGGATCCTGGTACAGTAAGGGCCGGACAGCATCCTGGTAAGATCCAGCACTCTGATCGCTTTAAAAAGACTTTTCTTTGGGCCATGGTCCTTTCCCGTCGAGTTTTGACCGTTCCGCTTGTGGTTCTTTTCTTCGGGAGTGGATGCCTCAATGACCTGAGAAGTATGTTTGCCTGCTGACGGGGACTGTTTGGGAGATGGCGGAGGATATGAACTGAAAATGTAAGGGCTGCCTGGCAGGGTGATTCCCGGGTCTTTCCCCGACAGGGCGATGTCGATAAAAAAGCGTCGGAATTGAAGTTGAGGGCTTTTGAGTACCTCTCCCGGAGCCGCTACCGGCGCCCAGGGGAAACGCATGGCCTGGCCGAGTTCGAAGAGTTCCTGCTTTGTGTGTTTGGCCGTCCACCCTTTCAGGACCTCAACAACATGACCAAAGTGATCTTCACGAAATCCCTGTTGCAGCCATTTTTTTCCCGACAGGTCGTGCTCAATATTCTCCGCAGCTAAAATCTCGGTCAGTGTTTCCCAGTTCTGATGGATGGAAATCAGGATATGTCCATCCCTGCAGGGGAGAAGTGTAAAGTTCCGGTCATGGGAATAAGGATTCTGCTGCTTGGAAATCGTGCTGGTGCTGAAGTAATCGACCATAACATGATCCAAGGTGGATGCAACAGCCTCCTGTATGGAAAGATCAATATAGCTTCCCTTGCCTGTAGCTTTCGACTTCATCAGATTAAACAACACTGCGACTGCACCATAAAGCGATGCAGTATAGTAGGACTGGGCGCCGTAAAGTTTGACGGGCTTGCCGGAAATGTCCCGGCATACGTACATTTGCCCGCCCGATGCTGACGCTATGCAGTCGGATATTTGATAGGAATGCTTCGGGCCGTTTCGGCCGAAAGCGGTTATGGAAAGATGGATCAGTCTCGGATTTAAACCGCTCAGATCTGCCGGATTCAGATTGTATCGTTCCCGGCCTTCAGGTACGGGAGTTTCTACTAGGATATCCGCTTTTTTTACCAGCTTTTTAAATGCGCGCTTCCCCTCGTCGGTCTGGATGTCTAAGGTAACACTCCGTTTATTGAGATTATTATAGATGAAAGACAGACTATACGATTTGCCGTCCGGATAAGGGGTGTAAAAAGGGCCGATATGACGCGATGAATCTCCTTGAGGTGTTTCCACTTTTATTACAGAAGCACCCAGGTCTGCCAGGAGCCTGGAACAGAAGCTGCCCTTTTCATCCGCCAGATCCAATACGACAATGCCTTCCAGGATGCTTATATTTTCTTCGCGTACCATCATTGTGCAATCTAGAATAACTATATTTTACTTTTCCGTATATGCCCATTCCGACAATTTTAGGAAAGACCACGTTAAGTTATAGAGAACAAATATTATGGTACAATGCGCTTCGAGTATATGTACTATGGAAGTATGGATTAAATCTGGACCGAGTGCATGAACCGGTTGCCGTGCCAAAATAGCCGGCTTCAATCGACCGGATTGAATGCGTAGTTGAAGAGAGTTATCTATGGATTTTGCGCAAGTCCGCGCAATCGTCGAAAAAGAATGCGATTATCCGGCGGATAAATCCTGCATTAAGATCTACATAGGGTTCTCCCCTGAAAATTCCTCTGGCGACCATCTGTTCAATCTTCTCAGAAATGAAATTGAAAATAGGGGAATAGCTGCCCGGATCATCAAGACCGGATCCTTCGGGTGCTACGATTTTGAGCCGATATTAGTGGTCGATACACCGGGGCGTTCCGTTGTTTTGTGTCTGAACGCAGGTCCTGAAATGGCTACAGGGATCGAAACGGACACATTTGCTGCAGGAATGGCGAAACGGGGCGGTGAATGGTTCCTCGTAAGAGGTGAGAACAAGGAACATATTCCCTGCATTTCAAGCCTTCCCCTGTTCCATCTACAAGAAAGGATCCTGATAAGAAATTGCGGCTGGATCGATCCCTTCAGTACAGCCCATTACATAGTGAGCGGGAACGGTTTTGCCGGGCTTTCACGGGCATTGCAGAAGGAACGGCAGGAACTGATGGAGTTATTTTACTCTTCGCCCTTTCAGGCGTATGTCCATGCAGGCTTTTCATCCCTGGATCAATGGAGTGAGCTCGCACAATCGGAGTCCTCCGATAAACGACTGGTCTGCAACGCTGTCGACTCGTATTCCGGAAATCGGCTTCTGCTGGAGAGCGATCCTCATAGTATTCTCGAAGGAGTACTGATCAGTGCTTTTACCCTGGGTGCGTCGCGCTGCACTCTGTATGTCCGATCAGGAACCCGGGTTGCTGAAAACCTGAATACATTATTGGATACGATGGAGACCTACAACCTCGTTGGATCCAGGATTCTTGATTCTTCTTTCAGTACGCATATAGAGGTTATAGAAATCCCGGAGACTTTACGGGCTGGACAGGAGATGGAATCTCTCCGTTGTATCAGGCAAAACCGGGCATCCCATATACTTCCTATGTATCCGGCGACTGACAGACCGATGTCCGGTCCTGCTATTATCACGAATGTGGAATTAATGGCCTGCATGCCGACTCTTTTTCTGACCGACGAGGAACTGCGGACCAGTTTCAGATCCTCAATGGACGGTCCTACCAGATTAATTACATTATCGGGGCGAATCGTTCGTCGTGTGACAGCGGAAGTTCCCTGTGGTGTTTCCATTCGCAACGCCATCGAGGACATCGGAGGCGGAGTTGCCGGCGGCAAATCTCTGAAAGCCATGCAGGTAGGTCATCCCGCAGGTTATTTGCTCGGTCCCGACGCTTTGGATGACTGCGTCCACTGCAGGACTTCAGGTGAGGCATGTTCGTGCTCTGCATCGATCGACGTCATGGACAGCGACGCGGATGT
>JARRLM010000210.1:0-2132 GCA_037386985.1 Acidobacteriota bacterium
GTCGATGCTGAACTCGACCAGGGCCTTGCAGACGCCGGCCGGACACCTCTTGTCTTTAATGTGCGCCTCATATTCGTCCCGAAAATAGCGCACGGTGCTCATCACCGGATTCGGCGCAGTTCCACCAAGCTGGCAAAGAGAGGAATCTTTGACATAGGTTGCAAGCTCCTCCAGCAATTCGATGTCGCCCTCCTGCCCGTTGCCCTCAACAATGCGTCCAAGTATGCTGTACATCTGATGGACACCCTCGCGGCAGGGCGTGCATTTCCCGCAGGATTCATCCACCAGAAAGGCCAGGAAGTACTTGGCCAGGTCCACCATGCAGGTGCGCTCGTCCATTACAATGAGTCCGCCCGATCCCATCATGGCACCGGATTCGCGCAGTTTGTCGAAATCGACAGGCAGATCAAGGAGCGACGCGGGAATGCATCCGCCCGACGGTCCGCCCGTCTGCACGGCCTTGAACTCCCGCTTTTTCTGTATCCCGCCGCCTATGTTGTAGACGATTTCTCTCAGCGGGGTCCCCATGGGAACCTCGACCATTCCGGTATTTTTCACCTTGCCGACCAGGGAGAAGACTTTGGTGCCCTTGGAACTGTCGGTTCCTATACTGGCGAACCAATCCGCGCCGTGCTCCACAATGGCCGGTACGTTGGCCCAGGACTCCACGTTGTTTATGTTGGTCGGCTTTCCCCAGAGCCCCGCCTGGGCCGGGAATGGCGGCCGCTGACGCGGGCTGCCGATGTCGCCCTCAATGGACTGGATCAGCGCCGTTTCTTCGCCACACACAAAAGCGCCGGCGCCCTTCACAATTTTCAGGTCGAAGCTGAAACCCATGCCCATAACGTCGTTGCCCAGCAACCCGTGTGCCCGTGCCTGGTCTATAGCCCTGGAAAGGTTGTCGATCGCCAGGGGATACTCGCCGCGAACGTAGAGATAGCCTCTGTTGGACCCGATGGCGTGGGCGCCGATAATCATGCCTTCGATCACGCTGTGCGGGTCTCCTTCCATGATGCTGCGGTCCATGAAGGCTCCCGGATCGCCCTCATCACCGTTGCATATGATGTATTTCTGATCCCCGTCCTGTTCGCGGCATATGGACCACTTTCTTCCAGTGGGGAATCCCGCGCCGCCTCTGCCTCGCAGGCCGGACCGGGTAACCTCTTCTATCACGCCCTCGGGCCCCATTTCCTTCAGCACACGATAAAGCGCGCGGTAGCCTCCCCGGGCGATATACTCCTCAATACTGCCGGGGTCGAGGAAACCGCAGTTCCGCAAGGCCACCCGCCTCTGCTTGCTGTAAAAGTCCAACTCCAGAATGTGGGACAGCCCGTCAAAACCCGGGCCGGCGGCCGTGGTTTCGCCGCCGAGTACCTGCGCCGCCGGCTGCTCGATGTAAGCGAGCGCTCTTTTGGTGGTGATTTCCCCTTCCCCGATGCCTTCAATCAGGCCGTCCAGGTCCTTATTTTTGAGTTTGGCCAGCATGACGCGGGGACGACCGGGCAGGATCACGTCTACCAGGGGCTCGCGCTGGCAATACCCGATGCAGCCCGTGCGCGCCAGGGCGATATCCGCCCCATGTTTGGCGATTGCCTGTTTCAAAATGTCGTACTGTTCTCCGGCTCCCGATGCGAGCCCGCATGAGGACATTCCGACCACAACTTTGGGCCGAGAAGGGTACAGCGACTCCCGGCCCTTCCGGGCCAGCATGTCCAGTTCTTCCAATCCGGTTACAAGCAGCGCGTCCATCAGACCACGGCCTCCTCTTGTTCAGGTTGTTCCACGGATTGCGCACTTTCTGCGCTGTCAGGGGATTTGTGCTGCTCCTCGATGACGCCCATCATCTTGCTTATGCTCATATCGCCATAATACTTTTCATTGACGGTTACGATCGGCGCCAGAGCGCACGCCCCGAGACAGTGCACACGCTCCAGAGTGAACATGCCGTCGTCGGTGGTTTCACCGTCGTCAATGTCGAGTTTGCGGGTGATCGCGCTTACAATGTTCTCTCCGCCTTTGAGGTGGCATGCCGTGCCGAGACAGACCTTGATGATGTTCTTGCCCCTCGGTTTCAGGCTGAAAGCGCCGTAGAATCGCGCAACAGCGTAAAGACGGCTCAGCGGAACTTCCGA
>JARRLM010000210.1:2154-6765 GCA_037386985.1 Acidobacteriota bacterium
GCCTCAATGACTTCGGGAGACGTCCTGTCGCGAACGCTGAACGCCGGGGGAATCGTAGCCTTGTTGCGCGACATGCAGTGGGTAATGCAGTCGCCGCAGCCCGTGCACTTCTCCTCGTCGACGTATCTCGAGCGCCGGTTCACGGTGACGGTGAAGTTCCCGACCTCCCCCTCGACCCTCTTCAGGTCCGAGTACGAGATGATCTCGATGTTGCGGTGCCGGCCCGTTTCGACCAGCTTGGGGGAGATCATGCACATGGCGCAGTCGTTCGTCGGAAACGTCTTGTCCAGGCGCGCCATGTTGCCGCCGATTGCGGGCTCCTTCTCCAGCAGGTATACCTTGAATCCGGAGTTGGCGCAGTCCAGGGCCGCCTGCATGCCGGCAACGCCGCCGCCCACAACCAGTACCGAACCTACTTTCTTGCCATTATTTGACATTACACTATCCCAAATTATTCACGCCTTTATATCGTCGCGCCTGCCGGTTTCAAATCGAAAGGCACGATGCTGCTCGCCAATTGAAGATGCTGTTCGTCCACGCCGTAGGCCAAACCCATGAGCTGAGTAATGAAGACGATGGGTATCGCCCGCGAAATGCCTGCCGCCGCGCGGATTTTGTCCTGTTTCGCGTCAAGGTTGTTCTGACACAAGGGGCAGGCTACAGCGATGCAATTCACGTCTCGGGCTTCCGCGTCTCTCAGAATCTTGCCGCAGAGCTTTGCCGAGGCTGAAGGCGCCGTCATGAACAGGCTGGCGCCGCAGCATTCAGTTTTATACGACCAGTCGATAACCTTGCCGCCGAGGGCCGTTACAATACGGTCCATGGACATCGGATACTCGCGGTCGTCAAAACAGTCCGTACGCGGAATGCGCGTGTTCAGGCATCCGTAGTAACATGCAATCCGCATGTCGGAGAGCGGGACCTCCACGGCAGCCTCGATCCGCTCCAGGCCGACATTTTGCGTCAATAGGTCCAGGACGTTTCGGACCTTGACCGAGCCCCGATATTCGAAGCCCGTTTCCGACTTCAGCACGTCGGCCAGACCTGCATTCTTCGACAGCTCGAGATCGGCGCTCTTCAGGCGGTGGTAGCACGCGGCGCAGGGGGCGAAGACCTCTTCGTAGCCCTGCGCCTGAGCCATCGCGAGATTGCGCAGGTTGAGGGCCATGTAAAGCTTGTGGTCCAGGGCGTGGGCCGATGTCGCGCCGCAGCAGTTCCAGTCCTTGAGAGTGTCGTATTCGATGCCCAGTTTCTCAAACACGGCAGTCAGACTCGTTTCGAAACTCGAGGCCGTTCCTTCCATGCTGCATCCCGGGTACAGAGCGATTCGTGAACTCATCTTTGTAAAAGCTCCTTCATCCAGCGCTTGAATCCGCGCAGCGATTTCGGTGGTAGAATCTTGAGGCGGCCCTTGAGCAACATCTTCCGTCCCAGGTCGGCATTGTCGAAGGGCTTGCCCTTGCTTATGTTGTTCTCGGCCATCATCCGCAACTCGAAAATTCGGCCGCGACGGCCGAGATCCCGAAGGAAACTCTTGTGAAAGGTCAGAACGTCCGGGTTGGGACATTCAATCCCCTTCTTGATAGCCTTGACCCGGGCCTCATCCATGACCGTCGTGATGTCGATGTCATTCGGGCACCGCGTCGCACAGGTATAGCAACCTGCGCACATCCACATCGTGTTGGAACGAAGTACCTCGTCCTCCATGCCTAATGACAGGAGATGAACTACCTGATGGGGGAGAAGATCCATTTCCTCGGCCAGAGGGCAACCGGCCGAGCACCTGGAGCACTGATAACAGAGTGAGGTGTTGTCCGTTTCCACTACGCTGCCGGCCGCAGCGCCGCCGCCTTTAGCTGCTAAATTCGTTTCTGGGCTCATAGGAATCTCTCAGACTACTTCTTGCTACGAGCCCTCGTTGCCACGGCGGCCCGTTGGGTGCACAGTGCACGCTACTCAATCACTGTCCCGATTCTGTTTTCACCGATCCGCGAGGTATTCGCTGACCGGTACCGGTATTTGAATGAGGCTGGATAAACAGCCATTTAGCTTACCGATGGGGATTCATACTAACAAATGCCCACGCCGTCGTTCAAGTTCTATGTCCGTACAGGGACATAAAACCATACATGAATACCCTATATATTTATACCTTGCGTAAGAAGTAAAGGCAAGTCGTTAAAAGAGATAAGTGAGCGCAAAGTTCTTGATTCCGGTAATTCCAACGGCTATGGAATAGAATTCCATAATCATAAACAAAATCTGTCCGATTTCCGGATCCATAATAGAATAGGAAATCCTGAAGGGGAAACTTTTCCCCCAGTTGCATTTAGAGTCCGAATCTCAAGGTGGTTGATCCGCTCTGTGGAACGCTGTTTCACAAAAATAATAATTAGAAATATCGGATTGCTCATACAGCTTATAATAAAAACTTAAACCATCCTTAAAATTAATCATATCAAATTGACACTATCGGTCCCTGTCGGTAACCTTACTTTCCTTCGAAGGAGAGCGGGAACGACGTGATGCCGACTTTAAAACAGAGAATGGACACAATCCGCAATCTGGCGATTATCGCCCATGTCGACCATGGGAAAACTACCCTTGTGGATGCCATGCTGCGTCAGAGCGGGACATTCCGCGATAACGAACAGGTAGCGGAACGGGTCATGGACAGCCTCGATCTGGAGCGGGAGCGGGGTATCACAATCATGGCCAAAAACACCGCTATCTATTACCGGGATGTAAAAATAAATATTGTAGACACTCCCGGGCATTCCGACTTCGGCGGCGAGGTGGAGCGGGTGCTTAAGATGGTGGATGGAGTCATGCTCCTGGTGGACGCATCCGAAGGTCCTCTGCCACAGACACGTTTTGTGCTGCGCAAAGCCCTGGAACAGAGGCTCCCCTCGATTGTCGTTGTGAATAAGATAGACCGGTCCGATGCAAGACCGCAGGAAGTGCTGAACGAAATCTACGATCTATTTATCGACCTGGACGCGGGCGAGGAACAGATCGACTTTCCCGTGCTGTATGCCGTCAGCAAACAGGGTATAGCCAAGAGAAGCCTGAACGACAGGTCTCGAGACCTTCGCCCCCTGTTCGAGCAGATACTGGAAACTATTCCGGCGCCGAAACCGAATCTTCAGGATAAGCTTCAGATCCTGGTTACCACCCTGGACTACAGCGACTACCTGGGCAGAATTGCGATTGGACGGGTTTTTTCCGGGAAAGTGTCGGTCGGCGATGATGTTTCGGTCTGCAAACTCGACGGTACGGTCGAAAAAACCAAAATCACCCGGTTGTTCACGTTTCATGGCTTGAAGCGGCAGCCTGTGAAAGAAGCTGAATCGGGGGACATTATCGCTCTGGCCGGTATTGAAGGGATCTATATCGGTGAAACGGTGGCTGACAGTGAGGATCCGGCGCCGCTGCCGACGATTCAGGTGGACGAGCCGACCCTTTCCATGATTTTTCATCCCAATACGTCTCCGTTGTTCGGGAAAGAAGGGAAGTATGTGACCTCGCGTCATTTGAAGGCACGCCTGGAGAAGGAAGCCCTGGCGAATGTGGCCATACGCATTGAGGAGACCGATGAAACGGACAGCTTCAAGGTCTCAGGCCGGGGAGAGCTCCAGCTGGCTATTATGATAGAGATGATGCGGCGCGAGGATTACGAAATGCAGGTGTCCAAGCCGGAGGTTATAACAAAGAGCATAGATGGCGTGCTGATGGAACCGGTCGAACAGGTCGTCATCGACTGCCCGTCCAACTTTATCGGGGTCGTTACGGAGGCGCTGGGTCGCCGCAGGGGACGCATGGCGAAAGTGGTCGACCACGGCGCAGGAAGGGTCCGGATGGATTTCGAAGTCCCCTCGAGAGGCCTGATCGGGTTCCGATCCGAGTTCCTGACCGATACGAAGGGAACCGGCCTGTTCAATTCCATGTTCCTGCGCTGGGAGCCCTGGATGGGGGAGATCACCAACCGGCTCAACGGCGCCCTGGTGGCCGACAGAGCAGGCACGGCTACAACCTATGCGCTGTACAACCTGCAGGAGCGCGGCGAACTCTACATCCGGCCGGGAACACAGGTCTATCAGGGCATGATCATCGGGGAAAACGCCAAAACCGCGGACCTGGATGTCAACGTGACCAAGGAGAAGAAACTGACCAACATGCGTTCTTCTACCGCCGAGGAAGCGATCCGCCTTGTGCCCTTCCGTGAGCTTTCTCTCGAGCAGGCACTCGAATTCATCAACGAAGACGAACTGGTGGAGATCACTCCCGGGAGCGTCCGGCTTCGCAAAAAGATTCTAGAGTCCAATCGTCGGTAGTAGTCCTATATTGGGTCATAAGTCAAAACGTCGATTTCCGCTGCAGCTACGCCGGACACGTCCGCTTCGCAAAAAGATACTTGAAGCGAACCGCCGCTAGCCGCCTTACCGTTCAGTCGCAATCGCAATCGCTATCGGTATCGCAATCGCGATCGCAGTCGGTTTTTAATATCCCATGCAAGATACCAATAACGATCCTGATTCCGAAACAGCTGTTCGATGTCCTTTCAATCGTTCACCTATGCGATACGCCCATCCTACGTACTCAATGGCAGCA
>JARRLM010000211.1:0-4602 GCA_037386985.1 Acidobacteriota bacterium
AATTGCCGTTCATGCAATGATACTCATACTCGGCGGCCATTACTCTTACGCCAAGGTGCCGTTGGGCTTCTGGATGGAAGACTAGTTCGGCTGGACCCGCAATAATTACGACAAGATCGGTCACCTCATGCAAGGTTTTGCTCCAGCGATCTATGCACGTGAAATCCTGGCGCGAACTTCACAGTTGCAGCGGGGAAGGTGGCTTGGCTTCATATCTGTCGCCATTCCTCTGGCATTTTCAGCCGTGTACGAGATCATAGAATGGTTGGCTTCCCTCTCCAATCCGACCGATACGGAAGCCTTTCTGGGCACACAGGGTTATATCTGGGACACGCAAACGGACATGTTCCTGTGTCTCATCGGTTCGGTTGTAGCACTCACGTTGCTTACGCGACTGCATAATAAACATCTATCCGAAATGAACGTTGAATAATACGCGAGGGATAGTAGCTACTCCCACACAGTATTTTACTTTCCCGCCCCCATGCCCCGTTCGCATTGAGTGTTTCGATAGTTATCCCTTCAAATAACAGGATCCTGCCGGGATTTGGCGGTCGCTACATGCATACAGGATCTGCCTTCGATATCCTGCACAGGGCGGTGCGGAGCGGATAGGAGCCGATCTCAGGATTGCAGTGGGCCGGATCATCGCTCATGCATAGGTTGATGTTGGATTCGAAGGCTCCGTGAAGAGATGGCTCCTCCCCCGGCATTTCGGGGTACCACCAGCCGTGCTCTGCATCGATGATTTTGGGGTCCATTTTGTCGAAGTATTGCACCTTCTGGCGTACCCGTCCGCGCCTGGTTTCGATCCAGATCCAGTCGCCTTCGGCGATCCCTTCCGTGCGAGCTGTCGCAGGGTGGACTCTGACAATGGGATCAGGATAGTGCCTGCGGACCGACTCAACCTGGCGCCATTCCGCGTGGTAGTAATACAAAATCCTGCGGCCGCTGATCAGGGTATAAGGATACTCTCTAACAAGCTCAGGATCACCCTGCGGGCTTTCGGGTGGGACAATATATTTTGGCAGCGGGTCATAGCCCAGTTCTTCGAGCACGGTAGAACGCAGCTCCACTTTTCCTGTGGTTGTGCCGAATCCCTGCTTCTCGTACTTTTTCTCTACCACGGGGCGAAGGATGACTCTGGGAAAAGTCTTGAGTGTGTAACCCAGCGGAGCCAGCCTGTAGTCGATTGCCTCTTCCAGTGTCCTCCATGGCCAGTCTGCTTCCTGACCGAGCCTGATCCCGAGTTCCCTCCAGATGTCATAGTCCCGAAAGTGCTCATATTGGCCGGGCACAATATGCGGCAATACGGCTTCACGTGCCCAGATGTAGCTGCCATAATCGCTGAACGCCCACAAATCAGGCCGCTCCAGCCACGTGGCTGACGGCAGCACGTAGTCAGCCAATTCGGCGCTCGGAGTCATAAAAAATTCATTGACAACGTAGAGTTGCAGCCTGGGGCTCTTGAGTGCCTCATAGACTGAATTGGTTGCAATTTCGGTGACCATGGGATTGCTGTGGCTGGTAAAGAGTGCCGTGAGAGGGTAGGGGGCTCCTGTGATGATCGTCTGGTAGGCACTCGGTGTGTGGCTCTGACACTGGTGGAACATCTCGTTGACGGGCGCACCCCAGACCCGCGTGATGTTCTGCATGAGCATGCTTTGGGCGTCATAGCCGGAAACACGGAACCTGTTCGCCCCGATCATCTTCTTCCACTGGGATTCCGGCAGCCTGTCCCAAAGCTCCATGTCGCGGGTGGGCACAAACCCTGGAGGCCCCATCTGTATCTCGCCGCCCTTGACGTCGATATTGCCGCAGATGGCCGAGAGGATCCAGCGTGCATGAATGGCCTGTATAGAAGAGTATGAATGCTCGATTCCCTCACCCACCATGCAGCACGCAGGTCTGTTGCTGGCATACATACGCGCGGCATCCTGGATTAGCTCTGGCGACAGGCCCGTGATTTCGGAGACGCGCGACAGCGGGTACTCTTTCAGACGCTCCAGCATATCCTCGAACCCATAGCACCATTTCTCAACGAACTCCTTGTCGTAGAGTTCTTCATCCACTACAACGCCGATCATGCCCAACAGCAGAGCCGAGTCCGTTGAAGGGCGCACAGGCAACCACAGGTCAGCCATGGAAGCCGATTTGGTTTGGCAAGGATCGACAACGATCAGTTTCGCATTATTCTTCTTTGCCTCCAGGATAGCTTTGGCAACCATCGGTCTGGCTGTCATCGGCTCAGCGCCCAATAGCATTAGACATCTGGAGTCCTTGCTCAACGCATAGTTGGGGAACATGCCTACGATTGCATCGGCCATAATCGAACGCGGACCAAAGCAAATCCGTTCCTGCCCAAGCAGGTTGGGAGAGCCGAACAGGTTGAAGAAGCGGGCGCGGTACTCGTCATGCGTGCGAGCTGTCCCGCCCGAGGCTCCCAGCGTCTCCCCGCCATAGCTGTCTCTGAGTCTGTCCAGCTTATCGGCGATTTCGTCCAGGGCGTCCGACCACTCGATCCTCCGCCACTTTCCTTCGCCCCGTGCACCGACCCTCTTCAGGGGGTAGTTGACGCGCCCGGGATGGTAGACGTACTCTGCCGCCGCTTTGCGCCGCACACAGCCGGCCGGGGGAGGATGGCACGGAATCGGCCACTCCGGATCTTCTTCCAGTTTGAGAAGCCTGCCGTCTTTCACGTGCGCAAGCAAACCACACTCCGCCTTACACCAGAAGCAGATTGTCGGCTTCACTTCGGTTGTCGCACCGGATGCGGATATATGTCGAGTTTCAAACCCTTGAGCTATCATTACCTATCTCCTACAAAGGCGCGGCTACAATGCGATATGGAGAATAAACGCCTGTTTCCGGCTTTTGCCGAACCTGTTGCGAAGCATAGTAAAATCAAAACCGGGAATTCAATGAAAATAAGACACATTTGAAGACTGTGTAATAAGAAATAGGGTGGACGGTGAATTACTAAGGCGACAGATTGGTTTATTTAATTTCCACAATATATTTGCCAACTGTGAACCGAATTATGATTTTCATTCTTCGCAGAATAACGCATTATTAGAATTTAAGCTTTTTCGAGGGTTGAGGATTTTTATATGTGTTTGGCCGTTCCTGGTAAAGTCGTAAGCATCGAGGATTCCGATCCTCTGTTCCGTAAAGGGAAAGTGGATTTCGCCGGTATTGTAAAACAGGTGAACCTGGCCTATGTTCCGGAAGTGAAAACGGGTGACTATGTCCTGGTTCACGCCGGCTTTGCCATCGGCGTTATCGATGAAGCACAAGCCGGCCAGGTATTCGATTTCTTCCGGAAGATGGATGAACTCGAAGCGGGCAGTCAAAAGTGAAATATATTGATGAATATCGTGACGCGATTCCTGCTCAACGGGTCGCACAGGCCATCCGTCGTGTAACCAGCAGGTCGTGGACTATAATGGAAGTTTGCGGCGGCCAAACCCATTCTATCGTGCGGTTCGGGCTGGATGCACTCCTTCCCCCTGATATCACGCTGGTCCATGGTCCGGGCTGTCCGGTTTGCGTCACTCCGGTGGAACTGATAGAAAAGGCGATCGAATTTGCTTCGATTCCCAGGTTAATATTCTGCTCCTTCGGGGATATGCTCCGGGTACCGGGAATATCAAAGGATCTTCTTTCGGTGAAAGCGTCGGGAGGCGATGTGCGGATTGTATACTCCCCCCTGGATGCGCTCCGGATTGCATCCGAACATCCTGAGCACGAGGTGGTATTCTTCGCCGTCGGCTTTGAAACCACGGCTCCGGCAAATGCCATGGCCGTTCTGCAGGCTCATCGACAGGGACTCGACAACTTCACCTTGCTTGTTTCCCATGTGCTGGTGCCTCCTGCTATGGAGGCGATTCTTTCGGCGGAGGAGAACAGGGTACAGGGATTTCTTGCTGCGGGACATGTCTGCACTGTTATGGGATATGAAGAATACGAGCCGATTGCACGGAGATACAGGGTGCCGATTGTGGTAACCGGTTTTGAGCCACTGGATATACTGCAGGGCGTTCATATGTGCATCAGCCAGCTGGAAGAAGACCGTTTTGAGGTCGAAAATCAATATTCACGGTCAGTACGTAGGGAAGGAAATTTTAATGCTCGGAACGCAATTGGCGAGGTATTCCGTGTCATCGACCGGAAATGGCGCGGCCTTGGCGTAATTCCCCGAAGCGGACTCGGTTTGCGGGAAAAGTATTCTGCCTATGATGCCGAAGAGCGTTTCGGTGTCGTCCGGTTTCATGCCGGGGAGGATTCCGAATGCATCAGCGGTTCCATTCTGCAGGGGACCAGGAAGCCGTACGAGTGTCCGGCTTTCGGAACACGCTGCACTCCCGAACACCCTCTGGGCGCCACGATGGTTTCTTCCGAAGGTACATGTGCGGCCTATCACATGTATCGAAGGGCATAACATGCTTGTCCCAAGAGGCTTTTGCTTGGGATTAGAGAGTTTTAGGGAGTAAGAAGCCAGAAGCAAGGAGCCAGAACTCAGAACTTAGAACTCAGAACTCTTGAGAGGAGCCAGAACTCAGAACTCTTGAGAGGAGCCGGGAGAATAATCCTGTATTGAAT
>JARRLM010000212.1:0-7506 GCA_037386985.1 Acidobacteriota bacterium
ATCCGCTAACATTTGCCGCATTTGATCGGCATTCCCGTAACGATAAATGGTTTCGACCATGAGCCGGACCGGATCAGGATCATCTTGAATGGTGTAGGTTTCCAGTACAGCCTCCTGAGCTTGAATCGGATGCATAAAGGGAACGGATTCAAGATCCTGCCGGCCCGGTTGTATAACCAAAGCCAGGCCGTAAGGTGGTAAAAAGCGGTTGTCGATACTTCCCCCCTGGTGGGTCAGTGTCGGATCTACCCATATATCGCGATCGCCGATGCGCATTTTGACTATCACATGGCTAAAGACAAATGGGGATGGCAAACAGTCCGCTACTCCTTTCCGGCTATCCGGATCCACCAGCGCCGGCCACGCCTGTATCCCCATGGCACGCAGCAAAGTGCACAGCAAATAAGCTTTATCTTTGCAATCACCAAACCGACGTTCCAGCACCTCCGCCGGGTGTGACGGCTGGAATGAATAAGGTCCAAATTCAATTCCCAGATACCGCAAATCATCCTGAACGAACTGCAAAGCGGCTAATGCACGTTCATTCAGTGTTTGATACTCAGCCTGCCAACTTGAAACCAGTGCCTGTATTTCATCGATGGGCCGGTTACTTACATCGGGGTAAAGATTTAATCCCCATTGCACGACATCACTCCATGAGGCAAAATTTGAAAACTCTATGTAGACATAGGGATCGAATGCGTGCGGAGTAAAATCCTCTATCAGCAGAGCATCCTGTGAAGGGATTTGCCAGCGATAATCCCGCCACATTCCTTTGTCGGTTACAACGGGTTTCCAATCCGCATTGTGATAGCGTTGTCGCAGCGGCATTTCTTTCGGCAACACCAGGCGATAGAATTGTTTCTGAATGGGTCGGGACTGTTGGAGGTAAAACCGCGTCCAGAAATGATTCATAGAAACCGGGTTCCTGCCGCGTACTGTGTAAGCGTATTCCAGAACATCACCCACCCGCAGGTCTTCCAAAAAAAGAGTGACCGAATGGTCTCCCGAGTAAATATCCCGATCCAGTTCCTTTTCAGGTTGAATGATATTGAGAGCCGATCTCTCGAGTTTATTGATTTCTCGACCGTCGCGGTGCAGCTGGATCCGGTGCAGCACTAATTCCTGGTAGCTGGGATCGAATGTGAAGCTGAGTGTGCCGCATTCCTGCACTCCGTGTTCATTCACCATTTGTTCGACATAATGTACGTAGCTTTCAGCCAACCCTGAATGCTTCTGTGAATCCACCAGCAGATACCGCATTCCTACATCCACCGGCAATTTATCCTGCAGCGCCTTACGATCCCAATCTATGGGATGCACCCACTCTGTGGGTGGAGCGATGGAAACCTTTTCCTCTACGGGGTTGCCGAAGCCGAAGTGTGCCGTTTGACAAATGAGCACAAAACCAAGGATGATTTGAAATCTGCACAGATTTGTAGAACTTTTAATGAAGGATTTCGGGAAGAAGGATAGATTATTCCATAATCCAATCATAGTCCTCATGCCTTTCCCAAAGCGCTCGAACTGTCTATAGCGCCGTCAATTCTGAAGTAGGTGGGTGTCCCGGTTTTCTTTCCGATTTCATCCAGGTTTTCTGTCTCCTCCCATTCCCCAGAAACTATGGGTGTCCAGAAATTTCTCCAGAATTTTCTGTCTCCTCCCGCTATTAAGAAAGTGGGTGTCCAGGATTTCGTCGTGTGGAAACTATGGGTGTCCAGAATTTCACCAAACCGGCAGGGGTTCGGGGATTGCCGACATTGACAGACCGTTTCCCGGGATGATAGAAACAGCATTACCCGCTGGATCCTCAGCTCGAAGGAGAGAAATGTCACTGGAAAAAAAGTTTAAAGAGTTGCGCCGGAAAAACGACCTGGCCATGGAAGGCGGCGGCAAAAAACGGATCGACACCCAGCATGCCCAGGGGAAATTGACGGCGAGAGAGCGAATTGAATTGCTGCTTGATCCAAACACCTTTGTGGAACTGGATCGTTTCGTCCAGCACCGATGCTCGGACTTCAAAATGGAGAAGTATCTGGGCGACGGCGTCATCACGGGCTATGGGCACATAAACGGGCGACTGGTGTACGTTTTTGCTCAGGATTTCACCGTTTTCGGCGGTTCTCTGTCGGAAACCTACGCCCAAAAAATCTGCAAAATCATGGATCACGCCGGACACAATGGAGCGCCCGTTATCGGATTGAACGATTCCGGAGGAGCCCGCATCCAGGAAGGAGTCCAGAGCCTGGCCGGGTACGCGGACATTTTTTTGCGCAACACTCTCTTTTCTGGCGTTGTGCCCCAGATCTCCGCCATTATGGGACCGTGCGCCGGCGGTGCGGTCTATTCGCCCGCGATCACCGATTTCATCCTGATGGTGAAAGATACCGCCTATATGTTTGTCACCGGTCCCGATGTCATCAAAACGGTCACCCATGAAGAGGTCACCAAGGAAAACCTGGGGGGCGCCATGACACACAACGAGCGGAGCGGAGTTGCCCACTTTGCCGCCGTGGATGAGAAGGAATGCCTCTATCTGATTCGGAAACTCCTTACCTTCCTGCCGCAAAACAATATGGAGGACCCGCCGGTCATCACGCCCAAGGACTCACCAGACCGGACCGACAAGAGTCTGAATGACATTGTCCCCGACATCCCCACCAAGCCGTACGATATGCGGGACGTAATCAGGAAAGTTGTGGATGAGGGCGAATTCTTCGAAATCCAGGAGCACTTCGCGCAGAATATGGTGATCGGATTTGGCCGCGCAAACGGGCGTTCCATCGGTATTGTGGCGAATCAGCCCGCGGTTCTTGCCGGCTGTCTCGACATCAGTTCTTCATTAAAGGGAGCCCGGTTCGTTCGGTTCTGCGACGCTTTCAACATTCCTATTCTCACCTTCGTCGATGTGCCGGGTTTTTTGCCGGGCACTAATCAGGAATACGGCGGAATCATCAAACACGGCGCCAAGTTGCTCTATGCTTTCGCCGAAGCCACCGTCGCGAAAGTAACCGTGATCACCCGGAAGGCTTACGGCGGAGCCTACGATGTCATGTCGTCCAAACATATCCGGGCGGATGTCAACTTCGCCTTCCCGACAGCCGAGATCGCCGTAATGGGACCCGACGGTGCGGTCAATATCATTTTCCGCAAGGAACTTCTCAATTCCGACAATCCTGACAAGACCAAATCCGGGCTAGTTGAGGATTACAGGGCGCGGTTTGCCTCGCCCTACAAGGCGGCCGAACTCGGGTACATCGACGAAGTCATCATGCCTGAAGAGACCCGCCCCAGGATTATCAGGGCTTTTGAAATGCTGAAGAACAAGCGCCAGGCAAATCCGCCGCGCAAGCACGGCAATATCCCTCTCTAGGAGGACATAGGTGTTCCGGAAGATTTTGATTGCCAACCGTGGAGAAATAGCCGTCCGCGTTTTGCATGCATGCAGGGAAATGGGAATTCCCACGGTAGCCGTCTTCTCGGAAATCGATCGAGCAGCGCTGCACACGCGATACGCCGACGAAGCGTATTGCATCGGTCCGGCGCCCGCCCCGGAGTCCTACCTGAACATTGAAAGGATTATGGAGACCGCAAGAAAGAGCGGCGCTCAGGCCATCCATCCGGGATACGGATTCCTGGCGGAGAACCCTCTGTTTGCGGAGCGTTGCGAAAAGGAGGGGATTAAGCTCATCGGCCCTTCCGCATCCGCAATGCGGACTATGGGCTCCAAAACGCTCGCCAGAAAGACCGTCCGGTCCGCAGGTGTTCCGGTTGTTCCCGGCACACTGGAACCTGTATCGAAAGATGAAGAGGTACTGCGAATCGCACGGGAAATCGGGTTCCCTGTGATGCTGAAGGCCACAGCCGGTGGAGGCGGGAAGGGAATGCGCCTGGTCAAAGACGCGTCGGAGCTTCAGTCGTCCCTCAGGATGGCCAGGTCCGAGGCCAGGTCCGCATTCAGCGACGATTCCGTATACGTTGAAAAGTATATTGAAAGTACGCGCCACGTGGAGATACAGATCCTCGGAGATCAGTTCGACAATTATATCCACCTGTGCGAAAGAGAATGCTCCATCCAGCGACGTCACCAGAAGGTGATCGAGGAATCCCCCTCCGTGATCATCACTCCCGAAATCCGTGCCGCCATGGGAAAAGTCGCCATCGAAGCCGCGCGGGCCGTGCATTACGAAGGCGCAGGCACGTGTGAATTCCTTGTCGATCCGGACCGTAATTTTTATTTTCTGGAAATGAACACACGACTCCAGGTGGAGCACCCGGTCACGGAAATGGTCACGGGAATCGATATCGTCAAGGAGCAGATCCGCCTGGCGGCCGGTGAGAAGCTCACTGTCCCCCAGGAGGATGTGAAACAGTCGGGGCATGCCATCGAGTGCCGGATTTACGCGGAAGATCCCGATCGGGATTTCGTCCCCTGTCCGGGTCTGATCACATCCATGCGGCCTCCCTCGGGCCCAGGCGTGCGGGAGGATTCAGGCGTGTATGAAGGGTTTGAGATCCCGATCCATTACGATCCAATCATCTCCAAGCTGATCGCGTGGGGAAAGGATCGGACTGAAGCGATCGCCCGGATGAAGCGTGCCCTGTCATCCTATGTCATTATGGGAGTGAAAACCACAATCCCCTTTCATCTGAGGGTGATGGGCAATCGTCAATTTATCGAAGGAAACTTCGATACAAACTTCATCAACGGGGCGTTTTCAGAAGAAAAGGAAGTGCGCGAACCTGCAAACGAGGAATTTGCACTTCTGGCCGCCGCAATCCACCTGTATGAGGAGGAACGGAAGCGTGCGGCAAATCATGTCTCCGGGGATGCAGCCGAACCCGTCTCAATGTGGAAGCATTCCATGCGGCCGGGCGTTCCCGGGAACTGGCGAGTGCGACGATGAACTACGTAGCCATAATCGGAGAGCGGAAAGTAAAGGTTACAGTCGAGGCGAAAAGCGGATCGAACTACGAAGTGACCGTCGACGGGACACGCAACACTGTCAACGCAAGCCGCGTGGCCGATCATCTCTGGTCGATTCTGTATGGGAATAAATCCGTAGAGGCGGACATGCTTCAGCTGCCGGGTGATGAATTCGAGGTCTTGATTCAGGGCGACCGCCACAGGTTCTCGCTCATGAACGAACACCAGAGAGCGATGCTGCAGCCGGACGTCAAAGGGACTGCGGGCAGAGCACTGATACTGTCTCCGATGCCGGGCAAAATCGTGAAACTGCTCGTAGAGATCGGACAGGAGGTCGGCGCCAATCATGGATTGATCATTGTGGAAGCCATGAAGATGGAGAACGAAATCAAATCCGCCGGTGCGGGCAGGATCGCGGAGATATTCGTGAAAGAAGGGGACGTGGTTGAATCGGGCGCAAAGCTGCTCCTGGTCGAATAGGCTGCGGCTTACTATGATTTGTTGCAAAATTCAAAACATCCTATATCGCAAAACGGAGATCCTTTGGAGTGCGGGAACTTGCTGCCGCCTTGATTCGGCATGTATGTACCGAAGGCGGCAGCAAGCTGCCGCACTCCAAAGACACTGTCGTTCAATTGAAATTCCTTTATAAAAGTAGATAAACTGGTAGTATCTCGGAACTCCCAAATTAAAAGAAAATCTGAATTTTAGTATGAAGCTAATTCCGAGTCGGCGGGCTAGGAGCGTTCCGTCAACTCAATCAAAACGCCGAAGGTTGATTTCGGGTGCAGGAAGGCGATCCTGGAGCCGGATGCGCCTGTCCGCGGCTGCTCGTCGATCAGCCGGATTCCTTTTCCCTTCAATTCCTCGATTGCTTTCTCGATATTATCAACCTGAATGGCCAGGTGCTGGATGCCCTCGCCTCTTTGTTCGATAAACCTGGCTACGGGACCATCGGGAGAGGTGGATTCCATAAGCTCCACTCCGATGTCTCCAAGAGAAAATATCGCAGTGCTTACCATCTGATCTTCGACAGTTTCAGTCCTGCTTAGTTTCAGTCCGAGAACATCCCGGAAAAACGCCCCTGCCTCCGCAACATCCTTAACCGCAATACCCAGATGATTGATTTACGCGGGCAACCCGGAGAGGAACGATTTTCGCTCCGCCGCCTTTCCAGGCTCATGCATGCCCGGGCAGAATCGTGTGGACGATTTCACGGACACCCGTATAGGGATCCTTCCTGCGTGATGCGACTTCATCAATCAGCTCATCGAACATGCCCTCTCCGAGGAAATGATCCAATATGTGTTCCGTGATTTCCTCTTTGAGCAGGCGCAGGATTTCGCTCTTTGTTTTTTCACGGCGCAATTTCTGCATCCGGCCGTTCTTCATAAGATAATGGCGATGGGATTCCACAGCATCGACCAGTTCCACGATGCCCTCATTATGGATGGCGGCGGTGAGAAGTATCGGTGCCTTCCAGGCATTCTTTCGAAGTTCGAAATCCTGATCCGCTCGTATCTTCACCTGATTGAACAGCCGGTCAACCCCTTCGCGGTCCGCCATATTGATCGCATAGATATCGGCGATTTCCATGATACCCGCCTTCATGTTCTGGATCGCATCGCCCGAGCCCGGCGCGAGAACCAGAAGAGTGGTATCGGCGGTTCCGGCAATATCCACTTCATCCTGTCCCGCTCCCACCGTCTCAACAATGATGAAGTCTTTGCCGAAGGCATCCAGGATTTTAACGATACTGCCCGTGGTACGAGCCAGGCCTCCCAGTTGGCCCCTGGTTGCCGTGGATCTGATGAAGACTCCCGGATCGAGACACAAACGCTGCATCCGAATTCGATCCCCCAGAAGGGCGCCCCCGGCAAACGGGCTCGAGGGATCCACCGCGATAATGCCCACGGTGAAGTTTCGCTCGCGCAACAGCGCCGCAAAAGCGTCCGTCAGCGTACTTTTTCCCGTTCCCGGCGCTCCGGTGATCCCGACCACGTAAGCTTTTCCGGTGTGGGGATAGATGAGCTTCATGAGCTCAAAGAATACCGGATCCCTGTTCTCCGCGAGCGTGATGATACGGGCCGCGGCCTGCACTGAGCCGCTGAAAAATTCCCCGGCCAGGTCCTCTGCAACAGGGGGGCCGCCCGGGGCGGTTTCGGTATTGCGGCCGGCATCTTCAGCCGGTTTCTGTCCGTCTTTGCACATTCTTTTTTATAAATTCCGTTATCTCGCCGGTAGAGGCGCCGGGCCCGAATACGGCCGTGATGCCCGCTTTCTTCAGATCGGCTATGTCGTCCTCCGGTATAATGCCCCCGCCAAGGACGAGCACCCTGTCCATTTGCTTCTCTTTGAGAAGCTGCATGACACGAGGGAAAAAGTGAGTGTGCGCTCCGCTCAGACTGCTAAGACCGATAACATCCGCGTCTTCCTGAAGGGCCGCATCCACTATCATTTCCGGAGTCTGCCGCAGTCCGGTATAGACAACCTCCATACCGGATTCTGCCAGAACCCGACACAGAAGCTTTGCGCCGCGATCGTGACCATCCAGGCCAAGCTTGGCCATAATCACCTTA
>JARRLM010000213.1:0-5081 GCA_037386985.1 Acidobacteriota bacterium
CGCGGAACGAAGTGTGTGTAGATAGCTAATGTGATTGCTGGGTTCGCATGACCAAGCTGGTGTGATATATATGCCAAATCTTCTCCTTCGGCCAAGTTGACTGAAGCGTATGTATGCCGCAGCGAATGTGGGCTTCTGATCCGTACGCCCGCCATCTTCTGCGCCCGGGTCCAATCATTGTAAAACTTGTTATAGTCCATCGGACCACTGCCCTTAGACCGGAAGATCCAGGGTGAGTAGGTGCTGTCTCCCGACTTCAATTGTTCCTTGAAGCGGCTGGCCTCCATCCCCTTGAGCGCCAAATATAAATCTTCGCCCATATCCACGGCACGATGACCGATCTTGCCTTTTGTCGATTATTCGAGCCGGTTGTGGCCGGACGGAATATTGCGTTGTATCTCGATTATCCTTGCCTTGTAGTCGATATCCGACTGCATGAGTCCCCGCGCTTCGCCCACACGCATCCCGGTACGCGACATACAAAGCTTCATCTCATAGGTATTTGGTTCGAACAGCTTCCGCTTTGTTCTCAACACGTCTTCAATCGCATACAACTCCTCCGGCGTGTAGACATCGCTGCGCCGCGCTCTTTAAAATCGTCCGTCGGCCGATGTCCGTTGCATTGCCCGATAGAGTTTCTGATCCGCTTTCCCTATTCATTGCTTGTTCTGCATGGTCGGTCCATTGTTTTCTCAAAAATTCACTTTCCCGTGACCGGATTTTTATAGTGGAAGGGAGCCACCAAAGTCGCAGGATACGGATCATATGAAACCGTCGGCGGGCGATCCGGCGGGAAGCTCTTCTCCGAACGAGTACCCGGCAGCGCACTCTTGCCCCACCCGTCCGCGTAAGGCGTGCAGAACCTGGAGTAGGCGTGCAGAGCTTTGATTTTCCAGGTCGTGCCCTCTTTGACGTATTCGTTTTCATAGGCGCCGCCACACCATGTCGCCGATTTCTTATATTCCCCAAGTTCACTGAGAAACCGCCAGCGACCCTTGGCAGTATTGGCGTCGGGAGTCACGTCGATAATGGGTTGCAGTTGAAGGTGGTTGAACAGCTTGCCTCGCGTTAGACCTGCCGGCGAAATCCGGTCAAGATATTTGAGCACCCTCGATTTGCCGGCAAATACACCCTGTCCGCCAATTTCGAGCGTGCCGTCATCAGTGAAGAGATCGGCTGCTTCTTTCCAGAGTTGCTTGTCGACATAGAATCCGTAAATCCGCTGAAGGTTCTCGATAGCGCTCTCGTCCTCGAGCCTTTGTATTTTCCCGCTGAGGTGCCCGAACTCAGCCCGCTCCCCTTTTGGAATCGTCCCTGCTCCGCTTTCGGGTTTTGCTGTCGCGCTCTGATCCGCTGCCGGATTTTTGTAGTGGAACGGAGGAATATAGATTTCCGGGAAACTTTCATAGATTTCGCTGGGTGGCTTATCCGGAGGGATTTTGTCGCTGGCCTTGGGTGTTGGACGTGCACCCATTGCCCAGCCCGTGTCGTATGGCGCAAAAAAAGCAGTGTAGACGTGGTCCTTCTTTATTTTCCAGACGCCCTTTTCCTTGACGAGTTCGTTCTCGTACACGCCGTCACCCCAAATCCCGATAGCCCCGAACGTGCCGAGCTGACTCAGAGCTCGGCTGCGCACCCATGCGCGCTGCCCGTCCGGCGCTACGTGGATGACCGGTTGGATTTGGATGTGATTGTGCAAATGATTGCGCGCGATGTTTTGCGGACCAAACAATTCCCAGGCGCGCATGATGCTTTTCTTGCCGACGTAAACGCCGCGCTGGGAAATTTCCATTGTCGCGTTTTCAACAAACAGATCGGTGAGCAAATTCCATTGCTGCTTATCGAGATAGTAGCCGTACATCGAAATTAGGTTTTCAATTTCTTCTATATCTTGAAGAAGCCTGATGCGGTGCGCCAGCATTGCCAGTGAAGGATCGGTTTCCATCGACTTGTCCGAGGAAACGGGTGTTGGATTTTTGTAATGAAAAGGCGGCGTGTACACACCGGGCCACACTTCGTAACTTTCGCTTGGGGGCCTGTCAGGAGGGAGGCGCTTTGAGACGTAGATGCCGCCCGTGCTGTCCGGGTTCTTTGCCCATCCGCCTTTGTACGGCACCATGAAGGTTTGATACCAATGCAGCTTGCTGATCTTCCAGATGCCGTTCTCTTTGATGTACTCGTTCTCGTAAACGCCTTCACCCCAAAAGGCACTTTCGCCTAACTGTCCGGCCATGATAAGTGCTCGCCAGCGCGCCTTTGCCGTGCCGCCGTCTGCCGCAACGTGCACTACCGGCTGGAGCATGAGATGCTCGTTCAACTGGCCGTGTCTCAAGCCTTCGCGTCCGCCGCCATAGGCAACCAGATACTGGCGGACGCGTTCCCGCCCAACGTAGACGCCATCAAGGCCGATTTCAATCGTGCCTTGCGGTGCGAAGAGATCCGCAGCCTGGCTCCACAATCCCTGGTCGACGTAATATCCGTAGGCGCGCTGCAGACGCTTCAGGGTTCGTACATCTTCAAGGCGATCCGCCTCGCTCTCGAGCTGCTTGAGTTGTCTCTGAAAAACGACGCTCTTCTCGCGATTTTCCATTTCATTTTCCGATTGCCAACCACATGAAGCCGCCAGGATACATATAGCGGAAATAATTGCGGCACCGATGCTAGGAAGAAGAGGTTTCATTGATAGCCCCCAACAGGCATGGGACTCCTTTCTGTAATCATTTCGTGAACCGCGCGGCGCCGGGAAGGGCGTCGCACAAGGGCTGCCTTACAGGCTCGATCTCGGGAGCGTCCGGGATGACCGGCAACAACAAATGAGACGGATGTTTCAGGTCGTGGTAAATTGAAATCTCATTCTTTCCCGGCGACAAAGGGGTTTCCACGTATCTGGACGCTGTGTCCCAGGTTGAGTAAAGCGCATCATCGCTTGCAATTTTCAGCCATATTCTGCATCCTTTTCTGAATGTCTTGAATACGGGTTGGAGCTCTATCTGAAATTCATATATCGTATTTGGCTTAATATCTTCTGGATTCTGGTACGAATGCCAAGGCATTCCGGGTCGTGACAGGGTCTCGTCGACCCCTCTGAATTTTGCTTTCAGAGATCCCCAGCTCCACATCTGGACCTCCTGCGGCGTACACTTGTCGTTCGCTTCTGGTTTGGCTTCAGGCTCACCGGTCACAGGATTAAGCGGTACTCCGTGAGGAACCATTTCGCCCATCTTCACGAAAAACGACCAATCTGAAGTGACTTCTTCCGTTGTCGAAGCAAATAAACTGAAGCTGACCGGTCCCCAAACACAGAGGTCATCTTCGAGTGGCGTGGACACGTAGACGGCTTCTACAGGATGTGTAGCGGGGGTGTCGGCGGATATGCCGTAAGAGGCGGTGAGGGCCGTATTCAGGCTGATGTTATGGTAAACATCCGGCGCTTCTTCCTCAGGCGGATTCATGTTGATGAGACCGTACGGCTCTTCCGCTATGATCTTTTTGTGCAAGTATTGTTTAATCCATTGGGTACGTTTCAGAGGATATTCATTTTCATAGCGCCACCGCCCGGTGCCGTTGTCGTAGATAGACACTTCAGGCTCATCCATGATCCCTGTATCGATGCCTTTTAACCAGTAATCCAGCCAGCGGAGAATGTGCTGATTAAAAGAAGTGGTTTCAAATATCCACGGCTGGTAGTTCTCGTTGGTCCAAGGCGTAATGATGAGTTTTTTGGGCGATCTTATGCCCGCATAAGATCTCAGGTGACAAATCGCATGCAGCCGATTGGGCGTGTGCACAAGATTCAATATTGGAGCTTTGATCTCGCCGATGTTTTTCCAGCCGCCGCCGTGTTCCCACCAGAATGGACCGTCTTCAGTATTGGCAAGGATCTCCGCGATAATGTTCATAGGAGGTTCTTTGCCGCTGACTGGACCGGGCCAAATAGCCGACATCGTCAGTCCTGAGACCAGTCCGAGGACGAAGGGTTTGCGCAACACACCTCCAGGGTAACAAAGCCCCCTGTAGTTATCTGTTGTCGCAAGCACCACCAGCGCTTTCAAATGAGGTGGATTCAGCGGAGCCGTAATCCACTGCATGACTCCGTATCCTGATGCGCCCATCATGGCCACACTGCCGTTACACCACGGTTGACCGGCAATCCATTCAATAAGGTCGTAGCCGTCCTGAGCCGCTTGCGGGCCGTGAAGTGTAAATTCCCCTTCATTGAAACCGCTGCCTCTTTCCGCAGCCTGAACGCAGACATATCCGTTCGGACAGTAAAAGGCAGGTTTGGCGCTCTCGAAAGATCGCTCTTTCTGGAATGGCGAATAGGCCAGAATCGCGGGCGACGGTCCCCGCATCTCAGCCGGTCTGTAAACGTCAATAGCAAGTCTAATGCCATCCCTCATCGGAACAGGAACGTTCTTGTCCAGAACAACTCCCGGGGGAATGGGAGCGGGATACACAACACTATCGGCATCCATTCTCATCAATGATCCCTTTGCTTTATGAGGGACGCATGGTTTCATAGCCTTCGCTTGCTCGGGCTTACGGCAAGATCTTCGATATATATCTAACATGCAATAATAGCTTTCGTGGCAAGCAGTGGTGATTTGGAAATGCGGAGTTCACTAGTCCGGTCCTTAAAGAGGGCGAAGCTGTTCTGGAGGGAAACTGGACATGGCCGATAGGAAGTGGCTTATTGCGTCGGCAATATTTTCAGCGATCCTGTGCGGATGCTGCATCCTGCTCTTCTGCCAATGTGGAAAGATAAATAATTCCAGGTCGACTGGAATTCTAGAGGAAAATTATTTCGATTAATACTCTTTCCGATCACTCGCAGTGCCGACCGCAAATATATTTCTGCAATTTTTCCCCAAATTTCTCTGAAGCATAGTAAAATCAAAGCCATAAATTCAATGAAAATAACATAATGCCTGTTATCAGAAGAAAGAAGATGCTTCGATAGAGAACAGGTTTCTGAAAAACAGGTTCATTCTTCCTATCGTCAAGTGCGGCAGGAATATCCGCCTTACAATCGGGGCGGTAATACACATTGGGGGCTATCAATGATCATTCGCGCAGCAAAC
>JARRLM010000214.1:0-4534 GCA_037386985.1 Acidobacteriota bacterium
CTGAAGACTTTAATAAATCGGGCAACCCTTTGCTGGTAAGCCTTTTTCGCCTCGGAATCCTTGAATTCTATACCTGGTGCTGCCAACCATTTCTCGAATCTTTTTTCCTGCAACCCATGCCGCCATGTCTGAAGCGGCGGTTAAGGGAGTGCCCCATTAACCTTTACGCGCGTAGGCACCGTCTCGTTACAAAACCATGCAAGAAAACTATTTAAATGTCCTGAGAACGCCCGGTTAAAATCCTCCCTGAATCCAGACTTAAAAATTGATGGAATTCCCGCTTCTGGACTATTTTTTTATCGAAAAGCGAAATACATAAATTGCGAGAATAATGAAGAGGTAATAACATAGTCTTCCTTAAGAGGGGCAAAGCTATCCTATAACCGGAATGGGGGATTAATCAAGTAAATATCGATTATCCCCCGTATGCGGATTAAATAGAAAGCCATTGCATGTTGAACGTGTGAACGTTTAATGTTTAAAAGAAAAGCGCCGTTGCACGTTAAAAACAGGTCGACTTTGGTGATTCCACGTTCCGATAACGCAACGTTCAACATGCTTTCGCTTTGAACCTTTAACGTGCTAACGTTCAACGGTTTTACTTGATACACAGGAGCATAATCAAATGGATGGGAAACTAACGTCGGAACAGAAGCAGGAAGAAAGATTCGAGAAATGGTTGGCAGCACCAGGTATAGAATTCAAGGATTCCGAGGCGAAAAAGGCTTACCAGCAAAGGGTTGCCCGATTTATTAAAGTCTTCAGGCTTGAAAAGCCGGACCGGGTTCCCCTGATTCTGCCGGCCGGAAGCTTTCCCCTTTACCATGCCGGAATGACACTGAAAGAGGCCATGCACGACAATCAAAGACTCTGTGAGGCATACCGTAAATTCCTTGATGAATTTGAATCCGACACCTACGCCGGCCCCATGATGGTGCCATCAGCCAAGGCCGCGGAAATCGCCGATACACGCACCGTGAGATGGCCGGGGCATGGATTGCCCGATCATGCATCGATGAGTCAGTTCGTAGAAGGCGAATATATGAAAGAGGATGACTACGACCTGTTCCTTGAAGACCTGACAGATTTCTGTCTCCGCCGGTATATACCCAGAAGTATCGGAGCGCTGGCCCCTTTTGAAAATTTCCCTCCAACACCATTCATTCTCGGCATGGCCAACAAGTTCCTGATTCCTGCCGCTATGCCCCAAGTCCGCGCCGCCTACCAGGCCATAATCGATTACGGGGAAGAAACGGCAAAATGGATGGGACCGCTTATGCAGTTCGATCGTGAGGCCACAGCAAGAGGGTATCCGACGCTGTTCGGAGGGCAGTCCCATGCGCCGTTTGATATCCTGGCGGATACCCTCAGAGGCACCAAGGGCATTTTCAGGGACATGTACAAGCAACCGGAAAAGCTGCTTGCGGCGATAGATAAAATCACCCAGATGAACATCGATTGCGGATTGGACGGCGTCAGGATGAGCGGCCGGCCGATTGTATTTTTTGCCCTTCACAAAGGCGACGACACCTTCATGTCGAAAAAACAGTATGAAAAATTCTATTGGCCGACCTTTCAAAAAGTCATATTGGGATTGGTGGAAGAGGGCGTCGTTCCTCTTCTTTTCGCCGAAGGGAAATACGACAACCGCCTGGATATCATCAAGGACCTGCCCAGGGGCAAGGTAGTATGGCATTTTGATCAGACCGACATGTTCCGGGCAAAAGAAATTCTCGGTGACAATGCCTGTATCGCCGGAAACGTTCCGGCCTCCCTTCTGTGTACAGGAACTCCCCAGGCCGTCAAGGAATATTGTCGCAAATTGATCGAAGTCTGCGGCGAAGGAGGAGGCTTTATCCTGACCGGAGGAGCCAGCGTGGACAAGTGCGATCCGGACAATCTGCACGCAATGACGGATGCAGTGATGGAATACGGAGTGTATTGAAGTTCTGAGTTCTGAGTTCTGAGTTTTAGGTGATGTGGTTTCGTTTGTGCAATCTCTGAAAGCGTTACGTTCGTGTGAACATTAAATGAAAAAGCATTGTTGAACGTGTGAACGTGACAATGTTTAACGCGGATTTCCCAGAGGGATTGGGCTAGCGATTCTCTGGGAACTGAGCAGATCCTGTTTCCTGAAAACTCTGCCCAGCTTCAATATTAGCCTGGGAGTAGCTCTCGCCTGTTTTTTTGTGCCCAGCCTGCCATTTCACATAATCCTCTACGGGATTCAGGCTGATGAGGGGGTCTTTCCGTTCCAGTCTCAGCGAGATCCGGCATAAGAGCAGAAATCCGACAATCAATGCCAGCCGTGCCAGGTTGCAGTCCAGCAGAATGGGCAGCTTCAGAGTCGGACACTGTATATACAGACTCGCTACCGCAAGAAAAAACAGTATGCCAAAGAGCGCCTGCATTTCTGTAATGAACTGCTCCTGTACCGGCCTTGTAAAGGACCGTTGATCCCACGCATCCGACAACAGTTTATTTCGATGCACCCGCAGAAGGCGGATTCTTCGCCGATAGGCAGAACCGGTAGCGATTCCGGTTGCTGCAATTAAAAAACAGAAAAATATCTTTACATATATCTGCTGCGCACCGGACCATCCGGTCACTGCAATCAGCGACTTTGTGCAAAGGATACTCAGTCCTGCAAGAATTCCCAGGATAAATGTCCCTGCCATACAGCGCCGATAATACTGGATCCTCTTTTCAAGGGATTCCACAATATTATTTTTGCCGACTTTCATAAATCAACAGTCTGGTTAAACCTGCATGAAATTCATCGGATTTCATCTGTTTTGGAAAATGATAATACAATCAAACGATCAGATGAATGTATCGGCAAGAAGGTTCAATTTTTTTATTTAATTTGTTTCTGAATGAAAGAGTGCTGGTGCGGGCCCTACTTTTCTCCCTTTTGTGTTTCAATTTTCGCCCAGGAATCTTTGAGTGAAACAGTGCGGTTAAATTTCATCACACCGGGCATGGAATCCGGATCTGCACAGAAATATCCCTGGCGTTCGAACTGGTAGCAATCTCCAATCCGCGCATCCGCAAGGCTGTTTTCTATGTACCCAGAAATTTCTTCCAGGGATTGTGGATTCAGGTTTGAAATAAACTGCCCTTCTTTATCCGGATTCGGTTCGGTGAAAAGGCGGTCATACAACCGGAATTCTGCTCGAGAAGCATGCGACGCAGAGATCCAATGGGACGTTCCCTTTACCTTACGCCCACCCGGCAGCCACCCTCCCCTTGTTTCGGGATCGTAGGTACAGTGAAGTTCAATGACTTCACCTGTTTGGGGATCTTTTACAACTTTGTTGCAGGTTATGTAATACGCGTACTTGAGGCGGATTTCCCGGCCGGGCGCCAGTCGGAAAAACTTTTTGGGTGGATTCTCACGAAAATCGGCTTGCTCAATCCATATCTCACGGCTGAAAGGTACTTTTCGTTTTCCTGCCGATGGATCTTCAGGGTTGATGTCGGCATCCATTTCCTCCACCCGGCCTTCCGGGTAGTTGGTCACCACTACTTTGAGCGGGCGGAGAACCGCCATGGTTCGAGGCGCGTTCTTGTTCAGATCCTCGCGCAGACAATGCTCCAGAAGGGCATAATCGACAACGCTGTTGGCTTTGGAAACTCCGATGCGCTCACAGAAATTTCGTATAGCGGTGGACGTATACCCCCTTCTGCGCAATCCGGCAAGGGTCGGCAGGCGCGGGTCGTCCCAGCCATTCACATATCCGCCTTCCACCAGTTGAAGCAGTTTGCGCTTGCTTAAAACCGTGTAGCTGAGTTCCAAACGGGCAAATTCGATCTGCCGCGGGTGGTGGATGCCAAGTTGTTCCAGATACCAGTCATAGAGCGGCCGGTGATCTTCAAATTCCAGGGAACAGAGTGAATGGCTGACCGCCTCGATTGCGTCCTCCAGACCGTGAGCCCAATCATACATAGGATAGACCTTCCAGCGCTCTCCGGTCCGGTGGTGCGGGACGGCCAGAATACGATACATCACAGGATCCCGGAGATTCAGATTGGGTGAAGCCATATCAATTTTTGCCCGCAGGACACGGGAACCGTCCGGAATTTCGCCCGCCTGCATCCTTTCAAACAGATCGAGGTTCTCCTGGACGCTTCGATCGCGATACGGGCTTGGACGGCCTGGTTCTGTCAGCGTCCCGCGAGTTTCACGAATTTCATCGGGAGTCTGATCATCGACGTATGCTTTACCCGCCTCGATCAACTGGATAGCCCATGCATACATCTGCTCAAAATAATCGGATGCATAATATAAGCGTTTCCCCCAGTCGAAACCAAGCCAGCGGACTCCATCCTGAATAGCATCGATATATTTCTGTTCTTCTTTGGTGGGATTGGTATCATCAAACCGCAGACTGCAAACGCCCCCGAATTCCTCGGCAATTCCAAAATCGATACTGATTGCTTTTGCATGGCCAATGTGCAGGTAGCCGTTGGGCTCAGGCGGAAAACGGGTGACGACTTTCGAAAACCGGCCTTCCGCCAGATCCGAACGTAC
>JARRLM010000215.1:0-9713 GCA_037386985.1 Acidobacteriota bacterium
TTACAGGCCAGCCTTAAAAAGCAGGGTGTAATCCTGCCCGGTTAGTTAGTATCCATCCAAAAACATTAGTTTTTGAAGAGCGCTGTTAGAGAAGAATTTTAAGTATAAGGATGAACACCCCCGCCATGAGCTGAGGGATAGATTTAAAGGTTCAGGTAGAGGTGAGAGGTTATTACTGAATGACAAATAAAAAGCGTCTATGTGTAAGACTGGGTTGTTTATTGCTGGCAATTCTTTTGTTATTGCCCTTTCCTTTCTGGGTCGACAACTCGAGGATGTTTGTTCAGGCAAGCTCCTTTATTACAATATGTACGATCCTGGCAGGCGGAACAATCTGGGTGGGATCAATCCTGGGTCTGGTTTTTGCGGCGATATCGCTGGTAAAGAAAAGGTGGTTCTGCCGCTACATATGCCCGGTCGGCCTGATCCTGGATACTGTTTCAAGCAGGAAATTGTCCATCGGGAACTGGTGGAAAGGCTGTCCTTCCCTAGGCAAGTACATTGTATTTATTACGGCCGCCGGCGCTATCCTCGGCTACCCGCTTTTTCTGTGGATGGATCCGCTGGCTTTTCTGAATAATGCATTTTCAGTATATAAAGCGACGGATATTCTTGCGGGCATCCTTTCCCTGTCCGGCATGGTTGTACTTCTTCTGTTGGCATTGACCTCAGGCGATTTCTGGTGCGCCCGTATATGCCCTTTAGGCGCAACCCAGGATCTTCTGGGAAGTATGGGATCCTATTTCAAAAAATTCAGGAAACCAAACAGTGCGGAGCCTAAAGTTGAAACCGTACCCGGAAGTGCTGTTCCTGCAACGAGAAGGATGTTTATTGCAGTTGCGGCAGGCCTGGGGTTCAGCCTGTTGGCGCAAAAAATCGGTCAGGCCAGATCCGACGATGTCCTATTGCGGCCCCCCGGCGCGATCAAGGAGAACGAGTTTACGGGTTTATGCCTGCGATGCGGTAATTGCATACGTACCTGTCCATCCAGGATTATTCATCCTGATACGGGACAATCCGGGATTCTTGGATTCATGTCGCCCGTTGTCCGGTATGAAACGGATTACTGCAATGAGGAATGCAATGCCTGTACAACGGTATGCCCCAGTGGAGCCTTACAGAGTTTGAACCTGGAGCAGAAAAACAAGTATGTTATAGGAAATGCCAGTGTGGACACATCCCTGTGTTTGTGGGGCTTTACCGACTGTAATGCCTGTATAAATACCTGCCCCTATGAGGCAATTGAGGTCCGGTGGTATGAAGAAGCATATGAATCCTTTCCAGGAGGCAGTATGTCCCACCGGAGATTTAAAAGCCGTAGTAGTCCGAAGAGATAATGATTAAATTATCCCTTCCCGGGCCCTATTGTCGAATCAGGAATTTATAGCCTTGATTCTAACCCGGAAGGGAATCATCCGGTTTTAAATAAAAATCCTTCCAAGAGAAACAGACATGGCGTGTAAAAGGCCTGATAGGTGTACTAAAAGTTTGTATTCCTTGATTGTTGTCGTCCTGCTTATTCTGCCTTTGTCGATATCCGCAGCAAAACAGGATGAAACAAATAAGGAAGGAATATACTCCGTACTCGATCCGAGGGGTATCTGGCCGAGAATCGAGCGTATTCCATTGAGCCCCCGGTTGTCATCCCTGAAAGGAAAGCGGATCTATATTATCAATTCCTGGGGCAGCGGCACCGGATTTGAAGTTCTTTTTTCAAAGATTGCTGAGTTATTAGAGGATCGCCGGCTCGATATTGATGTAACGATCAAAGGGCGCAATTCCGGATATTCTTTGGATGATCCGGAGCTTTGGAAGGAAATGCAGGCTAATGCCGATGCCTTCATCTATGGCGGCGCCCCGTCTTCATCCACTACTTCCTATGCTTTTCAGTGGTCTGCAAAGTTGGAAAAAATGGGTTTGCCGGGTGTTGTGCTGATGTACGATACCCTGTTGAGTGTTGCTGACACTACCTGTAAGCGGCAGGGTGCTGAAGTGCGCCATGTCGCTATCCCTTTTCCTGCGGATGCCATGAGCCCGTCGCTGGAGAGCAGGGTTATCGATGATGTTTTGGGATGCCTTACACGTCCTCTGCAGTCTCATGAACAACAAACCGGTTACATCGAAGCGCCGGAAAGACCGAGAATTATGGCCAGCGGCAGCTTTGATGAGATTCAGGAATATTTCCATGCTCATGGCCTGAGTGACGGTCTGCCCATTGTTCCTCCTACCGAGGCACGTGTGGCAGCTATGCTACAGGGTACGAGCCAGAAACCGGATACTACTGTTATTGAAGCTTTAACACCCGAGGGCCTTGGGGTAAGCGTGGAGAAAGTCGCCATCAACGGCGTTATGGCAGGTTGTGAACCCCGTCATATGCCTGTGCTTCTGGCTACCCTGGAGGCTTATGATCTACACAATAAAAACAACTCTCTTGTGCGGTCCACAAATGCGTTCTCTTTTATGCAGGTTGTGAACGGACCGATCCGGCTGGAGCTGGAAATGAATGCCGGAACCTCCGTGCTGGATCCCGGCAATTATGCCAACGCCGCCATGGGGCGCGCTCTTCGTTTATTTATTACTAATCTGGGTGGAGGAGTGTCCGGTATAAATATGATGTCGGTTGTGGGCAATATCAGCACCTGGCCGTTTATGTTTGCCGAGTTTGAGGAGCAAAGTCCCTGGGAGTCCTTAAGCGTATCACAGGGATTTAACAGGGAAGACAACACGCTCACAATGTTTACTGGTGGCTGGGCGCATGCCGGCAATTACGGCCATGTGCGTTTTACACTGAAGCATGTGGCCGAAGATATCGCTGAGTTTGAGCTTCCAAACGGTGCTGCGATTATTATATCGCCCAAGCGTGCGGAGATATTGAAAGCCCAGGGATATACAAAACAGGGAGTATCCGATTACCTGATTGAGCATGCTACAAAACCCCTTGGGGAACTACGGACCTCCCATTATTTCCGCGATATTCCGGATACTGTCGGTAAGCCTGACAGTTTCGAACATCGTGTATTCAGACCGGGCGCTGTTCATGTTATCGTAGCGGGAGGTGACGCCAGCCCCATGATGCAGGCCTGGCATATGTACCGACCCATCACCGTTTCCATCGATAAATGGCGGTAATTCGACGGTTGCACCTTAATAATATAAAGAGGGTTTTTAAAGTCATGTTATCAATATAGAACATTTCTAATTGGGCGGAGAAAAAACAGGAATTAAACGGTATAAAAAGGAGATATCACGATGAAAAAACATACCGGTCGAATCTTCACATTCATGCTCGCTCTAATGTTGAGCTTTTCACTGATTCCATCTGCAATCGCCCAGTTTCCCGGAAATAAACCAAAACCCAAAGGGCCGATGGGGCCCATCACCATCGAACCGGATCCGCGTGTGCTACAACGCAAGTACCACTTCCAGGAGACGGATGAGGACCTGCCGTACGTGTTGTATGTGTCATCAAAAGTTACTAAAGACAAAAAGAATCCGCTGATAGTGGCGCTGCATGGCCTGGGAGGGGATGCGAACTTTATAGTACGGGATCGAGTCGTGGATCTTGCGGAGGAAAACGGCTATATAGTTGTCGGCCCCCTGGGGTACAACGTCAGCGGCTGGTACGGATCTCCTGTAATTGCAATGGGCGGAGGCCCTGTTGAGCCGCCCAACCTGGCAGAGCTGAGCGAAAAGGATGTTATGAACGTGCTGGATTTGATGAAGAAAGAATTTAATGTAGATGAAAATCGTACGTACCTGATGGGCCATTCAATGGGTGGCGCCGGAGCCCTTTTTCTCGGTCAGAAGTATACTGATAAATGGGCCGCTGTTGCATGCATTGCTCCGGCTGCTTTTATGATGCTGCAAACTCGCGATAAAATACTAAAGCCGATGCACGATGCGGGGATTCCGGTGATGATTATTCAGGGAGAAAAGGATACGGTAGTTCCGGCCAACATTACCAGTCAATGGGGCGATGCCCTGAAAGAACTTAAAATGAAACATGAATATATTGAAATTCCCGGTGGCGACCACGGGACGGTAATCGGCGACGGCATGCCGGATATATTCCGTTTCTTTGGAAAGCACTCGAAGTAAGAGCCTTCGTGATTTGTGCCTTGCCGGTAAGCGTACCTCGACAGCACCTGCAATGCTATAGGATAATATCTATATTCATTTCGGAGAAGGAGAGTTCGTAATGAAATTGTCAAAAGAAGGAGAAAAAGGAATAACCCGCAGGAAGTTCGTCAGGAATGCGGCCATAAAAGGGGCAGCTGCTTTTGCTCTTGGTGCCGGAGGCCTGGCGCAGCCGAAGACGGCTGAATCCAGTCAAGCGTCTTCAATCATATCAGGCAAGACAGTCAGAGAGGCTGTTCGGGATACCCGGGTCTGTCATACGGCCGATGTGGTAGTTGTGGGCGGCGGACCGGGGGGGATCGGAGCGGCTCTGACGGCAGCCAGAAGCGGCGCGGATACGGTTCTAATTGAAAGGTATGGGCACCTGGGAGGCATGGGCACCGGCGGGCTGGTTACGATTATTCCCAACTTGAGCGATTTCAGCGGCAAGCAGCAGATTGCCGGCATCAGCCAGGAGTGGGTGGATCGGTTGGAGTCCAGGGAGGCATGTGATTATCCGAAGAAGGAACATTGGGGCTCAAACGACAGGAAGCTGGTGGACTATTATGAGAACCGTTCCTTTTTTAATGTACACGAGAAAACAGTTCTTTACTCCGTGCACATCGATGCCGAAATATCGAAATGCATCCTGAATGATATGGTGGAAGAAGCCGGTGTCAAGACATATCTCCATGCGTGGGGCACGGAGCCTGTTATGGACGGCAACACGGTTAAGGGCGTTATCTTTGAAAGCAAATCAGGCAGGCAGGCGGTACTGGCAAATGTCGTCATTGACTCCACGGGCGATGGAGACTTATTGCCCTATTCGGGGGCTGACTTTAATAGTGATATTGATCCCTCTCTGAGGATTGCAAACCTTTCCTTTTCCTACTGGATCGCAAATGTTGATCTGAAGAAATATCAGGATTTCAGAGAAGCGCATGCCGGGGAATTGGCCGAACAAATGCGTGAGCTTAGAAAACGTGGAGGACACGCCAATTTTCTTACCAGCAATTTAAAAAATCAGGATGGCTTGGTCTGGATCTTTCCCCGATATGCGAACTCCAGTCAGGTGGATGTTGAAGAACTTACCCGGGTAGAGTTCATTGGCCGAAAGGAGATGCTGGTAACACACGACTATTACAAGAAAAATATTCCCGGTTTTGAAAAAAGCTTCATTGTGCTTACCAATCCGCAACTCGGCACACGCGGCAGCAGACGGATTGTAGGAGAATACGTACTTACTGAAAAGGACCTGAATACAAACAAACCCTTTGAAGACACCATCGCAATATTTCCCGATGTCGATCGCGGTGATGATTCGATAAAATATCCGGTAACGTACATGCCGTACCGATGCATGATACCGCGCAAAGTGAATAACCTGCTTGTCGCATGTCGCGCATTTTCTTCAGACCAGATTGCCAACAATTTTTTCAATTACATACCGCATTGTATCGCCCTTGGAGAGGCGGCGGGAATTGCGGCGGCTCAATCAGGGGCAGGCAGTCCGATGCTTTGCAATAAATGAATATACCCCCGCTTTATAAAACATTGCATCCTATTAGTTTTTAAACAGCAGCGGTGCAAATTCACGCAAACTCCGTCTCCATGACTGCCACTCATGAGCGGTGAGTGGAGATACATAGGAAACGCTTTTTATGCCTGCCTTGTTTAGTGCATCCGCAGCTTCCTTTATTCCTTCCGCCCCGCGTTCCCTGCTGCCGTAACTCATAAATACAAGTTTTACTTTTGATTTGTCGGAAATTTGATCCGGTGCGAGAGTGCCGCCGCTGAAAAGACCGATATGGGAGAATTTATCGAGGTTTGGCATGGTGACGGATGTGGTTACCATGCTCCCCATAGAAAGTCCTGCCATGGCACGGCTGCCCTGGTCGCTGAAAGTTCTGAAATTCCCGTCAATGAAAGGGATCAGGTCATTAATCATGAGTTCTTCATAGGTGTCGAATGAAAATCGGAAACGCGGACGTGCAGCAGGTTGTCCTCCCTGTGAAACCGGTCTTTTCCCGCCGGGTGTAGCCCGGGGCGGCTGCGGAGATGCTTCACCCGGTTTTGTCGCGGCGCTGGTTTCCATTACGACGATAAACGGCTTGCTTTTTCTTTCCGAAATCAGGTTATCAAGGATCAGATTGGTACGCCCCATTTCAATCCATACTCTTTGATCCTCTCCACCGCCGTGTTGCAGATATAGGACAGGGTAGCGGGTTGAGGTGTTTTTTTCGTAGCCCGGAGGTAAATAAATATATGCCATACGCCAGGCTTCCGTTACCTTTGAATAATAATTCTTTATCAGCACACTGCCATGGGGAACATCTTTTAAATCATAAAAATCACCCTCAGGATCCGGAATTTCAAAACCGTTACAATCATGACTGTAACCGATAAATCCGTCCGTAGCCGGATCAAGCACGACAGCGCCGTCAACGATCATCCAGTAGTTATGATATCCATAGTCCTGCGGATCACTGGTATAGGTCCACACTCCATCGTCGCCTTTAGTCATATCGTATGCGACATTCGCGATAGACACCTGCACCTTTTGTGCATCGGGTGCATTGAATTGAAAGGTTACGCGATTATCGGCTTCAATGAACGGATACTGCGCACCATACATATTGTACGGTGAAGAATGTGCCGTTCCGGCAAGTTTTGAACTTACGGAAACCTGCCCTGTCTGGGCCAGGCAGGTTCCACTTGCCAAAATTGAAACCAGTAAAATAAACAATAATGTTTTTTTCATTTCCAATCCTCCTTTAGCAATTTTCGTGGGGCATTTACTGAGCGGATGCATCAGAAACGGCGGGAGATTTGATATAGTGGCCGATCCACTCAAAATAAATCGGGATATTCGGACCCGAAGTGTGCCCGCCTTCGTGCTGGCGGAAGGCCAGATCGCCCCCCACAAGTGTACCTACCGGAGGAAGCGGGGCGTGAATCCAGTCCGTGATATCGCTGCCGTATCCCTTCTTGCCCAGGACCGCATAGACTTTCGAAGCCAGGATGCCGGCGCGATAACTGCCGGGGGCATCCACCCACTTTGGATCGCCCGGCTCCACACCGTAGCTGATGAAACAGGGACGCGGGGCACATAGGGCGATGAGTTCATGGGAATCGACCGGAAGGTCCGATGCATCCATGGACTTGCCGTTGATATCCGACGCCCCGTATTTCAGGAAGTTGCCGCACATCCAGTGGTATTCGCCGCTGCCGGTGAGATTTTCGACAGCTTCGCCGAAATCATGGCGATGGAGTTTGGCGCCGCCTTCACCGGAAGAGGCGACCAGTGCCGCGGCGACGCGCGTGTCAAATGCCTGAGTGACCAGAGCGGCCTTGCCGTAGCGTGACACCCCTTCAATAGATACTTTTTTAGGATCGACCTTTACGTCGGGATTAGCCTCGAAATAGTCGATCAACTGGCCGACGCCCCATCCCCAGGCACGCAGGGCGCCCCAATCTTCGGGTGAGCGGGGTTTCCCCTTATTGGTCAGGCCAATGATTCCCTGGCGCAGGGCATTGCCGCCGCGGTCGGCCTGAATGCTGTTGGGATTAATGGAGCCGAAGCCCCACCCGTGACTCAACGCCTGTTGGGAGACTCCACCGCCCATGCGGCCGCCAAAACCGCCGAAGCCGAACTGAAGAAAGAGCGGAACAGGCCCCGGTGTGCCGGCCGGGACGGTGAAGCTGGCCTGGATATCGACGGTGATGTCGGGGAATCCGCTGTTGTCCGCATGACCGACCAGTGTCCGGGTGATGGTCGGGACACCCTCGATTTCCTCTTCAGTGGTGTCGGTGACCTCCCAGGTGACTTTGGGTACGTTAGCCGGGATACGACCGTAGACCTCGCGTTCGAAGTCTTCGAGGATTTCCGCCCTGCGCTTGCTCCACTGCTGCTGTGTGGTAACCTTTGTGCCGTCTTTCATGGTGAGTGCATCCGGCATTGTCGGCATCCATTCATTCGCAGTGGCCTCTTCAAAACCCGGGCCGGTCTGATTACTGCCGCTTTTACCGGGCCTCAGTGACCTGATACCCAATTGGCCCATCATGTATTGATGGTCGTCGTATCCTTCCTCGATCCAGGGGGCGGGTGCTTCATTACGCCCGCCGAAACCTGCAAAGCCGCCGCGCCCGGTCCCACCGCGTTTTGGATCCACAGGAGCTTTGGAATCGGTTTGTGCGATACATAGCGCGATAGCGCTCAGTATCGTGCAGGCAACGAGTACCCATATTCGTTTGCTTTTCATTCTTCGTATCCTTCCTGAAAAATGTGGTGAGGTATGTCAAAGGAAATTAGTCCTTGAACAGCAGCGGAGCGATCTCATACAGACTGCGTCGCCAGGACAGAAACTCGTGCGCCGTATCCGGTGAGACGTAAAAGACGCTGTTTATGCCGGCTTGTTTTATCGCTTCGGCGTTTGCCTTTGGGTCACCGCCGAAGCCGCGACCGCCTCCGAGTTCACGGCTGCCGTAGCCGACGAATACCAGCTTGACCTTCTCCTTGAAACCGGGCGTGTTGTTGACATCGTCCAGGGAGATGGATCCTCCGCTGAAGAGGCCGATGTGGGAAAACTTATCGAGATGCTTCAGAGTAATCGTCCTGGTTTCCATTCCGCCCATGGACAGACCGGCCATGGCGCGATGCGGCTGGTCGGAGAGTGTACGGAAATGATTATCGATGTAGGGGATCAGTTCATCAATGAGAACCGTCTCGAATGGTTCGATACTGAAACCTGCCATACCGCCGATCCGGACATTGTTGGTCATGCCGTAGGTCATTACGATAAGGAAGGGTCTGATTTTCCCTTCGGCGATCAGGTTGTCCATGATCAGATTGGCATGGCCTTGGTTGCTCCAGGCTGTTTCATCCTCGCCCCAACCGTGCTGCAGGTACAGCACCGGATAGCGCCTGGTCAGGTCCTTGTCATATTCGGGTGGCGTGTAGACGAAAGCTCTGCGGGACGTGTTTGTGCTTTTTGAAGGAAAGAGAACCTGCTGCACTCTTCCGTGAGGAACATCCTTGAGGGCATAGAAATCCCGGTCATGGGCGGGAATTTCGATACCGCTTTCCCATCGGGTCGAACCGTAGAAGTTTAATGTTCCGGGATCGTTGAATGTTCCCCCGTCGACTGTGAGATGGTAGTAGTGAAAGCCTTCATCCTCCGGTGCCGCTGTTGTGCCCATCCACACGCCGTCCTCTGTTTTTTCGAGAGGGGTGCCGCCGCGACCGCCCAGGCTCACGCTGACGCTTTGTGCCTGGGGTGCTTCGATGCGAAACCGGGCGTAACCCTGGGAGTTGACCTGTGGATATTGCTGGCCGGGTTGGTTTAAGGTCGAGGGCTTGAAATCTTCCTTGATCGTCGGCTGATCTGTCTGCGCCAGACATAGTGAACTCCAAATAATCGTTAGCAAGATGAATGTTGTCCTGTGTCGTTTCATTGATTCTCTCCTTATTATATTAGAACTTAATCCTTTGCTTTTTCGGCTTCCGCCGGCTGGCAACAGCGCATTCTGGAGCGCGGAATCCTGCCGCTGCATAGGGCAGGATTTGATCGAAAACCGCTTCCAGATCTTCAGGATTA
>JARRLM010000216.1:0-10535 GCA_037386985.1 Acidobacteriota bacterium
TCTTCGGTGTAGGTTTTAAAAACTCCTTTTGAAAGCAGTTCTTCATCCTTGCAACCGGTCCAGATCCTCTGGCCTTTTTTCCCGATGATGGTGGCTGTTCCCGTGTCCTGGCAGAAAGGCAGCTCGAATTTGGCGGACACTTCAGCATTACGCAGCATGGCTATGGCGACGCCGCGGTCATTGCTGGAGGCTTCCGGATCTTCCAGAATTTTTGCGACCTGTTCGTTGTGCTTGGGCCGCAGCATGAACGAAACATCCCGCATTGCCTGGTTCGCCAAAAATGTCAGACCTTCAGGCTTTATTTTAAGGATCTCTTCACCGTCCAGCGTGGCAGTGCTGATATAGTCCTTCGTAAGAAGGCGATAGTTTGTATCGTCTTCAGATAAAGGGAATGGGTCCTGATACTTGAAATCCGACATAATTCTCTCTCCCCATATGAATTAAGATTGCGCTGAAACAGATTGCAAACGCGGTTATTATAGGCAAATTGCATGTGCTTGTCGACCGGGATAAAAATGGATTCCGGATATCAATTACAAAAAATTTTCAGGTTTAGTAAAATACTGCCGGTGGGCTGAATTGTGTAATGGACCGCCAGGTATCATTTTCTTCAGGAGTCAGACATTTCATAGTGAACAAGGCTGTATTGCGCTCTATTCGACGCATTATATGGAAATTGAAGAGTACGGAGTTTTAGTAAAAGAAACCTGGCTTTCAAAAAAGCCTGCAGAAGGAAGCAGCCTGGTTGCCGCAACCAGCCTTCTGGCGATGGCGGGATTTTCTCTCCTTTTCTGGTCGAATTCTGCCGGGTTGGCTCAGTATTATCCCGCAAGCCCGGATCAGGTTTTAAAACAGGGCCAGTATTGGAGACTTTTCACCTCGATTTTTGTGCATGCGGATCTGACACACCTGTTGTCCAATTCCATTGGAGTCGGCTTTTTAAGTTATCTCCTTTACGGGTATTTCGGTTACAAAGTCTATCCCTTTTTGATGTTGGGGGCTGGTGCTGTCGTTACACTGATTGCGGTGATGACCTATCCGCCGCACACGAATCTTCTGGGTGCTTCCGGCGTTATATACCTCATGGCTGCGTTCTGGCTGACGCTTTACATTTGCCTGGAGCGTAGATTTTCATTCGGGAAGAGGATTGTTCGCGCAATAGGATTTCTCATAATTGTATTGATCCCCGCCAGCTATAATCCTCAAACAAGTTATCGGACCCATGCGATCGGATTCGGCGTCGGAGTCATCATTGCAGTCCTGTATTTTTTAGTGAACAAAGACCGCTTGCGCCGCGCCGAAGAATTAGAAATGGACTGGGAATAATGAACGTATAAACCTGCACACGTTCCTACGCCCCAAAAGATTCACGCCCCCAATAGCGTATCGACCACGATCCTACAGAGTAAGTATTCCAACAACTTTCGTTCGCACGTTTATACGTTTACACGTTCCTACGATTGTATCAGCTCCGCCAGAATGCGGGTGTAAGAACAACGAACACGGCGTAGAACTCCAACCGGCCTGCCAGCATGCAGATGCTTAATATCCATTTGGCAAAAATCGGTAGGTTTCCGTAATGCTCAATGGGACCCACGTCTCCTAATCCCGGTCCGATGTTGAACATGCTGGCGGCAACCGCAGCAATACTGGTCAACGCATCGATGCCCGATAATGCCAGTAGCAAACAGGCTGCCGAATTCACCAGAAGCGCCAGGCACACCAGGTTGAGCAGACTCTGGATGGTGTGTTCGGGGAAGACGGTCGATCCCAGCCGGATTGAAAAAACACCCTTGCGCTCCACCATCCGTTTGAATTCCCGCCCAACCACCTTGAGCAGCATGAGGATCCGTGATGATTTCATCCCGCCGGCAGTCGATCCCGTGCAACCGCCGATGAACATCAGAGCCAGTAGAATCAGTTGTGGAAAGGAGTGCCACGTTTCAAAATTAGCTGTGACGAACCCGGTCGTTGTCATAATCGAACAGACCTGGAAAGACGAATTCCGAAAAGCAGTGACGGGATCATAGGTATTCTGAAACACAAGGTTAATGAAAATCAGGAAAGTAGCTGATGCAACGAGCATCAGGTAAAAACGGATCTCGACATCCGAAAAAAAGCTGCGGGGCTGACGTTCGACCCAGAGCCGGTAATGCATCACAAAATTCATTCCGGCAAGCAGCATAAAAATAATTATGATTGTTTCTACAGCAGGGCTATTGAATGCAGCTATACTGGCGCTTCGTGTTGAGAAACCTCCGGTTCCCATGGTGGAAAATGTGTGGCAGACTGCATCAAGCGGGTTCATGCCTGCCAGGCGAAGAGCCAGATATTCCAACAGCGTAAACATGAAATAAATCTTCCACAGAGCGAGTGCTGTCTCAGTAATTCTTGGCTTCAGTTTTTCGGATTTGGCACCGGAAAATTCCGCCCGGTAGAGAGGCATTCCGCCAACCCCGACGAGGGGGAGTATGGCAATGCCAAGCAGGACGATTCCCATTCCACCGAACCAATGGGTAAAACACCGCCAGAGGTGAAGCGGATCTGAAAGAACCTCTATATTGCTCAGAACGGTCGCACCTGTAGTTGTAAATCCTGAGGTGGCTTCGAAAAAAGCATCCGTGAAGGTTGAAAAATACGGTGAAAGGTAGAAGGGCAGACATCCGAACAGGCTTGATGCAATCCATATGCCTACTACTAAAAGAACACCCTCCCTTTGTGACAGGTTCTTGATGGGTCGCCGGGAACTTATATAAAGGACTATCATGGCAAGGATAAACGGGCGCGGATTGGAGTTGATGCAAAGGGCGTAAACGAGAGGGATCAGCATGATGCCGGCAAGGACCAGCAGGAATTGACCCAGGATATGTAACAAAACTGTTATACGTATCAATGCCGTCAGCTCCGGTTTACACCCAGTTCGTGAATTCGGAATTATAATGGATATTTCGTGTGAATGAAAATGAAGCGATTGCCCGGTTTATCACGGATGAAATGGTTCTTGATAAATCCTACCGGAACGGGCATAGTATCCCGGACATGCAGGAATGCCAGACCTCTAAAAAGGGAAAGACGTGACTGCCGTCACAGCGAAGAATATGCCGTGTCTTTTATAATTGGCATTATGGACGATGGAAATACAAGCTCCTGCCAAGATATCACTACATTTTCGGATTCAATCTTGATGGTTCTACCCACTGCCGATGGGTTGAAAAATGGAGGCCTTCCGGAAAATCACTATTTTTAGGCACACAGGAGTAGGTTCCTGTTGCCACCGAATGGATCCCCAAGCGAGACAACTATGACCGTTTTATCACAGCATTCCTCAAACCAGGTTCTCCCGCCACCCCAATCCAGAGCGGGTCAAATCGATTCTGGAATCGCCTCGATACGAATATTGATGGTGCTGTTTGCCCTGTTTCTATGCACTTGCGTTGTGTCGGCGGCTCTGCAGGAAAAGGTCCGAACAGGCAATCCGCACGGGCGGAGCATCCGGTTGCCTTGCACCAACTGCCATTCCACCTCCGGCTGGCAACCCATTCGTTCCTCTCCCGATTTCGATCACGACAGCACCGGTTTCCGGATTGAAGAAATGCACGCAGACATCGAATGCCGGCACTGTCACCTCGATCTGGTTTTTTCGGATATCGGGACCCAGTGCGCCGACTGTCATGCCGATATTCATCGACGCCAGCTAGGGCCCGACTGCGAGGAGTGTCATACCGTTCGCGGCTGGCTCGAAATCAGGCGAGCAGTAAATGGGCACACGAACCGGTTTCCACTCATGGGGGCGCACTCTGCACTGGAATGCCAAGACTGCCATACGGGCGCGGCTGTCGGCTTGTTCCGGGGACTGCGGACCGACTGCGATTTCTGCCATCATGGCGATGATGTCAATTCGGAGGTCGATCATCAGGAGAATGGTTTTTCGCTGAACTGCGAAATATGCCACAGTATGGATACATGGCTTGCCGGATTCAATCATATGGGCTTTACAGGGTTTGCCATTTCGGGCGTACATGCAACTATCGACTGCCTGGACTGCCATGAGAACGCGAATTTTGTGAATACACCGGCGGACTGTGTGGCGTGCCATCTTCAGGAGTACAACGACACAACGGACCCCAATCATGCTGTAGAGGGATTTTCGCAGGACTGCAGTTTGTGTCATTCCGACATTTCCTGGACGGGTGCCTTCTCCGATCACAGCGTAACGCAGTTTCCGCTCGACGGCGCGCATACGGCACTGCTGTGCCAGGACTGTCACAGCAGCGGGCAGTACGCGGGCCTGCCATCCGATTGCTACTCGTGTCACGCGGAGGACTCCGACAATGCCGTCGATCCGGCGCATATGGCAGCCGGGTTCTCACAGGACTGTACGGAGTGCCATACGACATCCGGGTGGAGCGGCGCCAGATATGTGCAGCATATTACAAGTTATCCTATTTACAGCGGATCCCATAACAACAGATGGACGTTTTGCAGCGATTGCCATACCAATTCCGGCAATTACGCCGTTTTTTCCTGTTTTATCAGCTGTCATGATCACGACAAGGCTATAGAGGATCCGCGCCATCGAGAAGTAAACGGATATGTATACAACAGTGAAAGCTGCTATTCGTGTCATCGGACTGGACGCCGCGACGACTAGTCCTCGTCGGCTTCAATTTTGCAGTGCAGTTGTGAGTGAGTAGAGATCCCGGCGACTGGAGTCAGGAAGCAGTAAAGCCGGGACCTGTTCCTGTCGAGTCTTGAATTAGCAGGAGATTTTAATGGCAGATCAAGCGCATTTCCAAACGAAGCGGAATTTCCCCGGGAAGCCTGTGGGTTGTACTCCGCCCCGACGCCGGAGACTGAAATTCGGGAGGGTTTTTATCGCCTATCTGCTGACGGCATTTTCCCTGTTTGCAGGTATGACCGGGATGAGCCGGGCGGAGGTCCAAAGTGCCGGCAAGGGATTTCTTGTAAAGCATGTGTATTCGGGTGTCGTCTACATCGATGCCGGGAGCAGCGTGGGACTGAAGGAAGGACAGACACTCTCCATTAAGCGAATTCCCTCGGGAATGGATCTTGAAGCGGCCGAACCGATCGGGCAGGTCGAAATAGAGTCGGTTGTCGCAGCATCGGCGGCCGGGAAAATAGTATTTGCGAAGTCGGATATTCTCCCGGGCGACATCGCTTATATCGAGAAGGAACCGGTTTCACAATCCGCAAAACTCCGGCCTTCACTGCAGGACCGGGAAACGGTAAAAACTGCCGCACTTTCAGGGACCGGTACAGCAACTCAGAAAACAAACAATACATCCGCCCGTCCCGGACCGAGGAAAGATAACCTGGTCAGGGGGCGGATCGGGATCGATTACGGCACTCTTCGGATTTCCGGATCCGAGGCGAGTTCATCGCAATTCGGCTTCCTGCTGCGGATCGACGCATCCCGGATTGGAGGCAGTCACTGGAATATCAGCGGATATCAGCGGGGAAGGTTTCAGTCCAGAACAAATTCCCAGGGGCAGGAAACTCTCAACGATCTCATCAACCGAACCTATCGTCTGAACATCAGTTACGAGAATCCCGATTCGAACTGGGTTTTTGGAGCCGGCAGGCTGTATGTCCCCTGGGCCAGCAGTCTCGATACTCTGGATGGATTTTACCTGGGTCGAAAATTGGGCATGCAGACCGCGGGGGTTTTCATGGGAACGGCTCCGGATCCCACCTCCTGGAATTACAGCCCCGACCGAAGGATGGGAGGCGCTTTCTATAATATCAAGGGGGGCAGCTTTGAATCCTTTCGTTTCGACAGCACGTCCGGCATAGGACTTTCATGGCTTCAATGGCGGCCCGAACGAAAATTCGGATTTTTTGAAAACAACTTTTTTTATAAAAGGTATGTATCCATATACAGCAATATTGAAGCGGATTTATTGACCGGGGCGCAGAATAACGGCTCCAGCGAAGTGGTTTTGAGCCGGAGTTATTTCACCGTCCGCCTCCAACCCCACAAAATGGTCAGCTTTAATATGAGCCATAATTATTTCAAAAATATTCCCACATTCGACACAAGGCTGATCGGGACCGGCCTGGTGGATAAATTTCTTTTTCAGGGGATAAGCGTGGGCTTTCGTCTTTCGCTCCCGCACGGGCTGGGATTGTATGCCAACGCCGGCCGCAGCAGCCGGACCGGTGACAGCAGTGCTTCCTGGAATTACCTTGCCGGGGCATCGGCGTCCGATATTCTGGATTCCGGTGTCCGTTTGGGATTCAGGTTCTCGCGATTCGACGGCTCATTCGGACGGGGAACCTATCAGTCCCTGAGCCTGTCCCGGGAGATCGGAGAATACTTCCAGTTCGAGGTGCAGGGAGGACAGCAGGATTTCAAATCCTTATATACAAGTCAGGACCGGGCACGATTTGTCAACGGCACTGTGGATTGGCTTATAGGGAGCCGCTACTTTCTGGGTGGCGGCGTTACCGTGTATCGTCGAAAGGTACAGGACTACAATCAGTACTTCTTCCGTTTGGGATATCGCTTCGACAATCGCCGCCGCAGTAATAACCCGCTCTAATCCGTTGAGAGATCCGAGTGCTCTTCCGGAGAGGCAGCAAAGGTTTGACGGATCCGGGAGTCAACAGGGAATGATCCCGCTTTTGTTTGACCTACAACGTCAGATTTTCATCGTCGTTTAAAAGACATGCAAATTCGCTATCGGAATCGGGCGCCGAATGTTAAAAACAAAGGTCGATTCCCGATTGTGATACCTTTTCCGACAGTGTTGTTCCAGCCGCTTTGAGCGGCTCATAGACTCAAACCTGCGGCAGAAGCTAATCGGCATTTCCGGCGAGACAGGCGATCTCTCCGTCCATGGTGGCCAGGTACAGTTTCCCGTTTGCCGCAACCATGCCGTCCCAGACCGGCAGTGAATCCAGCCTGTATTCGGATAGTTTTTCTCCTGTTGCCGCGGACACGGCCCAGATACGGGCACCGTCTTTGCCCCGGAGCAATGCGTTCTGTTCCGCAAGCTGGGCAACAACCTCATCGTCATTGAGAGCGAAAAAGGCTTCCTCTTCATCCACTATATCCGGCGGGCCGGCGACGAACAGCGTTTTGTCGGCCAGTAGGATGGCCCGCACCTGGATGTCCGGCTGATCGGCCAGGGGGAGCCCCTGGCGGAGTTTCCAGTCCCCTGTTGCGAGGAAACTGTTGGGCATTGCGCCCATACCGCCGGTCTTGGCTTTTGGGGCAGCCTTGGCTCTTGGCTTGGCCGCAGGTGCCGCCGCTTGCTTGGGCTTGGCTCGCGCTATTTTAGCTCCCGGTTTCGCTTTCGCTGCCGGAAACATGGGTCGGTTCACTCTCCGGATGTCTTCCGGTCGGCTTGATTTGGCCGCGGCATAAAGCTGGTATTCCAGGACAATCGATTCGCTCAGAAATTCCGGCTTGCGCCCGTAACCGTATACGTTTTCGTCGTCGACGGCGATCAGTCGCCCTGAAGGTGTCAGTCGACCCATGACCTCCCATGCGCCCCAACCGCTTGTCACGCTCTTACCGTACATCATGTAGGATCGCGAGAACTGAGTGTCGTCCAGGAACCCTATGGGCGAGAAGACATGGGCGCCCTCCCCGGTCTGGTCGTTGACGTTTCTCACGGCAATTTGCTTCCTGTTGCCGTCCAGATCGAACTGCTGGGAACGCATGTACAGGTATTGACCGTCACTGGAAAGAATATCGGACAGGCCGACAGGCATATTCAAGCCTTCAACGAACTCGTGCAGGTCTTTCCCGGTTTCGGGATCGATATTGTCCAGAACGATCTCGGATATTTTTTCGCCGGTCAGGGGATTCAGTTGCAGCAGACGCATCCCGCCATCCATGAACATGGAACGCCCGGCGACGCAATAGACTGTATCATCCTGGATGAGGACGCTTCCATGAACGGGCCAGACCGATTCCACCTGTTCGAAGGCGACCATCCGAAGATCCATCGGGGCGGCACGGAAGCGCCAGACCAGGGATCCGTCGGAAGCACTGAGACAGTAGACATATCCGTCCATCGAACCGAACAGAACGCGTCCCTTATGGATGGTTGGCGGAGAATCCACCCGTCCCCCGGCTGTATATTTCCATAGGATCTTTCCGGCTGCAGCATCGATGGCATAAACCGTATGTTCATCCACCTTTGAAAGGAATACCTGGCTCCCTGCGACCACGGGACTGCTCAGCTTCCCACCCAGTTTCAGCCGCCATTGATGGCTGACATCCGGCGAAACGCTCGTTTGGATATAGCTGCTGCGTTTCGTGTCATACCGGTAGGTGGGCCAGTCCTCGAACCTGGCATTATCCGTGATTTCCACATTGTATGCCGGTCCTTTTTCCAGCCGGTTTTCCGAGGCGGCGGCCTCCAGATCCAGTTGGGATTTGGATGCCGGACCCATGGCGCAGAAACCGTTCAGCTTCGTTTCCATATAACAGGCGCAGGCGTTGGGCGGCGTGTAGATGAGGCCGTTACTGGGCATGACGCCATAGATGCAGCCTCCGCGTGTATAGTGGTTGACGTCCCAGTTGTCTTCGTCCTTGTCCAGGTCCACGAACTCGATACCGGTACGGGATGGAATAATATAGTTTTGTGTTGCCTTGCTGATATAGCATCTCTGATGGAACCAGTAGATGTCGTCCTTACCGGCGATTTCGGCTACAACCTCGCCTGTATGAAGATCCCTGCCGGTATAATTTCCACTGTCCTGGACATTTGCGGTAGCTCCCGTCCAGACCACTCCATTGATGACAAACAAATCCTCCGGGGAATAATGACCGGAGCCGGGTTGGGGAGCGTCCCATAGTTTTCTCCCGTCGACGGCGGAAAAGGCATGGGTCGTTCCGGCCCTGAATGTTTCGCCTACACCGCTGGCAAAAAGAACGACATCTTCGTGCACAACCATCCTGGGAGCGTAAGCTGTGGAAAATTGACGGCTTGGTATTTCTTCCGTCTGCCAGATTTCCGTCCCGTCTTTGCGGTTAAGGCTGATCAGTTTCGAGCCGTCATAGAAATAAACGGCTTCTGAATCGGCCGAAAGCGACAGCGGGGCAACGGGATATTCCCTTGACCAGAGTTTTTTCCCGTCCGACATGTCAATAGCCATGATCTGGCCGGGTTCTTTACTCCAGGCCCATTCTAATCGCGCCCAGTCGGCATTGCTCCAGACATAGGTTTCTTTGGGAGCATACGATTCTTCCATTTTTTCAGGTCGTCCAACGAGCAGAAACAAAGTATTGTCCGAGAAAATGACTTCCGAGGTCTCTTCGGTATCCGGAAAGGTCCTGAGAACTTCCCCGGTTGCCGCGTCCAGCTCGCTCAAGGGGGCATTGATTCCCAGGGTTACGTAAACACGGTCTTCTGTGGCTATCAGGCGGCGCGGAAGATAGGCCGGACCACTTTTGAGGCTGAACAGGTGCTCCTGCCATTCCGGAATCGCCTTTTCCCAGAGAATAACCCCGTTGTAGGCATCGCGGGCGACCAGATAATTTTCAGCCGGCAGCTGAATCGATTCCGAAGGTCCTTCATCCAGAATGTAAAAAATGCGGCCCCGGGCCGAAACGAGGGCGCTCATGCTTGCTGTTGTATCGTGGTGCCTTCCCCATTTCGGACTGCCGATCCACTGATAATTTTCGATGGGGCCGACGACATCATCATTGGAGACCGGGTTGCCGCCGGCGCTGTAGAGATACTGGTTCCACTCATCGATTTCATCCGGTTTCGGTTTGACCTTCTTTTTCCAGCCGAGAGCGCCCCTGGTCATCAGGACGCCGGTCGGAGCAAGAACCCGCATCGCCTCCTCTTCGGAAATATTCCCCAGGTCCTCCGCGACAACCAGGTTGACTAGGTTGTCCTTGTACGGCAGATGAGTTCCCGTTAACTGATCGACGGATACGGGGCCGTATTTCTGCTTCGATGCAATATATTCGCGCGCGTTCTGAACGTTTTCGGCGGACGGATCCAGTCCCTGAACCAGAAAGCCGTCGCTGGCTTTAAGAGCTTCGGTCAGCGTGCCGTCTCCGCTATTCACATGGACGATGAGACCTCCCCGGATTTCCGACTTTTCAAAAATAACTTTTGCCTGTTCTGCCGGGGATTTCCGGGAGCAGCCTTGAATTAGAATTATCGATAAAATGCAGAGTACAACTGTTAGAATTGCAAGCTTCGATTTAAATCTTCGATTTCTCATTGGAAAGTTCCTCTCTGTATAAGGTCGGTAATAACGCATACACCGGAAGCCGTTGCGAACTATGATAGTTTAGGACCGGATATCGGGCCGATCATATCACGGATGGATCGATTCCGGGGTTGATTTTTGTGATATTCAACGCTGTAACGTCAAATGCGAACGTCGAATGTCGAACGTCGGAGTTGGCTATTCTGATGCTATTCCGAGTTCGATCACCAATGTAAAAATTCCGTCAATTCCCGTTCGCATGTTTACACATTCAATGTGCAACGTTTTAAGATAAGTATCGGTCCCCCGATTAATGCGATATACTGAACGCA
>JARRLM010000216.1:10549-12620 GCA_037386985.1 Acidobacteriota bacterium
CGAAAAAGGGGTGACAGAAATACGGGAGACATATGAAGGCAATTGTCGTCGGTGCCGGCGGAGCGACGCGGGAACTTCTGCGGAGGCTCGGGGAAGCCTGGACTGTTACTGTAATTGAAACTTCCGAACAGCGGCTCCGGGGGATAAAGGAGATAAACGGAATACCCGCCGTTGTCGGAGATGGAACCAGCCGTCTAAATCTGCAGCGTTCCGGGTTGGCTGATGCCGATGCTGTCATCGCTGCTTCAAACGACGATGAGGCGAACCTTGAAGTTTGCCGGCTTGCGCAGAAGGCTGGAGTTATGCGGATTGTAGCCATTGCCGACTCCCCGGAACACATTTCCTCTTACCGGCAGATCGGTGTAACGGCATTCTCTCCAGACAGCCTTGTTTCCAGGCATGTCGAGTTGAGCCTGGAGCATCGTCGTTACACGTCCATGGCGTTCGCCGATGGTCGCGCCGAGGCCATAGAATTCCATCTGGGGCATGACTCACCGATTATTGGGAAATCTCTGAAGGAAATACACGCGGAACATTTCATAATAGGAGCTATTCTGCGTAATACCGAATTGATTATCCCTCATGGCGATACTGTACTGCAGCCCGGCGACCGGGTGTTTCCCTCTTGATTTTGGCAAGCATGTCGCGGTAGTTCTGGAAACCGATGAAGATCTGAAGGGTCCGGTTGCCGAAGCAGCACACTTCGTTCGTAACAGTGCAGCCGATTCGCTCCTTTTGATACATCGCGACCCGGAATCGATGGATGATGGTGAGGTGATTTCCAGTCTCCATGCTCTTTTTGAACAGGTGTCGAAAGTTACCGAGGGTGTTGAAGTGAGGCGTCTTCCCGTAGCGAAGCCTCCGTACAAAATCCTGTCCGATATCTGCCGACAGGAAAGCATCGGGATGCTGGTTCTTCGTCCCCCGCGTCCGGGACCTTTTGTTGGAAAGCTTCGAGCTCAAAAACTGGTATTGTTTTCCAGGCGCTCGGGCGTCCCCGTTCTTATTGCCCGGGGATCGTTCCCATACAAAAAAATCCTTGTGCCGGCACGGCAGACCCTGTCTGCGAGGGCTGCTGAGCGTGCTGCAATCGATCTGGCGCGATACACACATGCCGATTTAACGGCAATGGCCATCATCGATCCTACCTTGATAGCCGGGGATGGCGAGTCTGAGGAAGCGCGCAAAGCCATCGGCTGGCTCGAGCAGGAAGCAGCGATGCAGCAGGTATCCGTGAACGGCAAGGTCCAACGCGGAAACCCGGTCCGGTCCTTTCTGGAAGCCGAGGCTTCTGCCGATTGTGTGGTTCTGGGAGCCGGGAAGGGAGCCGGACGTCCGTTTGAATATGCCATTACCACACATATTGCCTATTGGTCTCAAAGGTCGCTGCTACTGGTACCGGTTTCAGAGTAGAAGCCTATGGAGAAAGCAACAACCATCATCGTGATTGCATGTGCGGCATTTATGCTGCCGTTGATTGCAGGACGACTCCGGCTTTCCGCTATCACTCTGGAAATCCTCTTCGGCATACTGATCGGCCCTCATATACTGAACCTGGTGCAACAGACGGAACTCCTGAATTTCCTTGCGGAGTTCGGGTTTCTGCTCTTAATGTTCCTGTCCGGATTCGAGATTGATTTCAGCAATCTGGAAAAACAGGGTCCGAAACAGATCATCCATGGTACCGTTGCCTTTGCCGTGACCCTCGGGCTATCCTACTGGATAGCCCATGCACTTGAGTATGGAGCGTTTGTTACGTTTCTCCTGGCAACGACTTCCGTAGGGCTTGTAGTGCCCACGCTCCGCAATACCCTCCGTATGTCAACACGGCTGGGCCAGTTCATTCTCAGAGCGGCACTGATCGCCGATTTTCTGACTCTGGTTGGCGTGACGGTTTTTGACCTGATTTATGAGTACGGCCTTGGATGGAGAATCTTTACTATTCCCGTACTTTTTATTGTGACAGCTCTTATACTGGTAATTCTTAGAAGGATTGTCTGGTGGCGTCCGGAATGGTTCGAGCGCCTTTTCAGTTCCAACGATCCTTCGGAGCTGGGTATCCGGGCAAGCC
>JARRLM010000217.1:0-4503 GCA_037386985.1 Acidobacteriota bacterium
CGCCTGGTGCCTGCTGGTACTGGCGTGGGTGATGGTGCCTTTCTACATGCGCTCGAAGGTTTTCACGATGCCCGAGTTTCTCGAAAGGCGGTTCTCCCCGACATCCAGGACGGTTCTTTCGGTTATTTCCCTTGTCGCATACGTGCTTACCAAGATCGCCGTGGGGATTTTCGCCGGAGGAATCGTTTTCTCCGTTCTCCTGCCCGAACTCAATATCTGGGGTTTTGACAGCTTCTGGATCGGTTCTTTCCTGGTGATCGTCATTACGGGCCTGTATACGATCGTGGGCGGAATGGGCGCCGTCGCCTATACGGAAGCGGTCCAGACAATCGTTCTGATTGTCGGCTCCGCACTGGTGACCTTCTACGGGCTGGATGCTCTCGGAGGCTGGGACGCGCTGAGGGCGATTGTTCCCTCCGACATGTTTAATTTATGGAAACCGCTGGTACCGGACGGACTGCAGTCTACCTGGGCGCCGATCCGGGATACCCAGCAGATGGCCTGGTATTTCAACGACAATTATCCCTGGCTGGGCATGCTGATCTGCGCGCCCGTTATCGGGCTCTGGTATTGGTGTACGGACCAGTATATTGTCCAGAGAGCATTGACGGCGCCCAATGAAACCGAAGCCCGCCGGGGCTCCATCATGGCTGCCTTTTTCAAATTGCTTCCGGTCTTTATTTTCATCATTCCCGGCATCATCTGCTATGCCCTGGCGATATCGGGGACAATGCCTGCATTTCAAAGCCATCTGGTCGGGCCGGAGGGGCAGATTATCCGGGACAACGCCCAACAGGCATTTCCTCTGATGGTGGCCAATATTCTGCCCGTCGGTATTCGGGGCATAGTTGTCGCAGGGCTTCTGGCCGCTTTGATGAGCTCACTGGCAGGCGCTTTCAATGCGAGCGCCACGCTGTTCACCATAGACTTTTATAAGAAGCTGCACCCGGGAATTTCCCAGGAGCGGCTGGTCTGGGTGGGCAGGGTCGCCACTTTTATTATGGTCCTGATAGGTCTTTGCTGGATTCCTGTTATCAAGGGCGGCCGCGGCCTTTACGATTACCTGCAGGGTGTGCAGTCCTATCTGGCGCCGCCGATTTTTGTCGTATTCTTCCTTGGGGTTTTCTACAAGCGGCTGAACGCCAACGGATGCCTCTGGGCCCTGATTACGGGATTCATCATGGGAATTTTCCGACTTGCTGTAGACACGCCGGTAAAAATGGTGGAAGGATTCCAGTACCAGCAAGGATCGTTCCTTTGGATCGTCAATAATATTTTCTTCCAGTATTACAGCATGATCATTCTGTTCGTGTCGGCGCTTGTGATGGTTGTGGTCAGCCATATGACCGAAGTTCCGGATTATAAGAAGATCAGTGGATTGACCTATGCGACAATCACAGCTGACGACAGACGCGTTTCCCGGGCCAGTTGGAAAGCCATGGACGTAATCCTGTCCCTGGTAGTCATCGTATTGATACTGGCTGCATACCTCTATTTTGTCGGGTAAAAAGCGATGCCGCCCTATGTTATCGGACTCGATTTCGGAACCAATTCCTGCCGTTCGCTCCTGGTGGACATTTCAACCGGGAAGGAGATGGCGGATCATGTCTTCGCTTATCCTTCGGGAACCGATGGAGTTATCCTGGATCCCTCCGAGCCGAACCAGGCAAGACAGAACCCGGCGGATTATGTTCTCGGGATCGAAGCGACCATAAAAGACGTGATCCGCAAAGGAAAGACTGTCGATCAGGCATTCGGCCCGGAGACCATTATCGGCATCGGCGTGGATACGACCGGAAGCAGCCCGATGCCGGTCGATGCGAATGGACAGGCTCTCTGTTTTCAAGAGCGCTTCCGGAACAACCCGGCGGCCATGGTATGGCTCTGGAAGGACCATACGGGCTATAAAGAAGCGGCACAGATTACACAACTGGCTTCCGACATCCGTCCTCAGTATCTTTCCAGAATTGGAGGAACCTACTCGTCCGAATGGTGGTGGAGCAAGATCCTGCACTGCAGGAATGTCGCCCCAGATGTGTACGATGCAGCCGAAAGCTGGATTGAAATCTGCGACTGGATTCCCGCCGTCCTTACGGGAAACCCGGCACCGCTGAACGTGAAACGAAGCGTGTGCGCCGCCGGACACAAGGCACTGTTCAACCCGGCCTGGAATGGTTTGCCTGACAGTGAATTCCTCGACACTCTCTCTCCCGGGCTTGGATCTTTGAGGGAGAAGCTCTATCAAACAGCGTATAGCGCGGAACACCGCGCCGGAACCCTTTCTGCGGAATGGGCTGAAAAACTCGGACTTTCCCCGTCGGTTGCGATTGCAGTCGGTGCCTTCGATGCTCATATGGGTGCGGTTGGGGCCGGGATTTCTCCTGAAACCCTGGTTAAGATAATCGGCACCAGTACGTGTGACATCATGATTCATCCGCGTGACGAGCCGTTGCAGGATATTCCAGGCGTCTGCGGTATTGTCGACGGATCTGTAATGGAAGGTTATTATGGTATTGAAGCCGGTCAATCCGGCGTGGGGGATATCTTCCTCTGGTTCGTGAATACGCTTGTTCCGGAGAAGTACGGCAGAACCTCGGAAGAGCGGTTCGACAGTTTAGAGAATGCGGCAGCTGTCCTGAAACCGGGTGAAAGCGGTCTCCTGGCACTGGACTGGAATAACGGAAACCGAACCATTCTGGTCGATGTTCGGCTTTCGGGTCTCCTGCTGGGCCAGACGCTTCATACACAACCTCATGAAATATATCGTGCGCTGCTTGAAGCCACCGGTTTCGGGGCCTTAGCCATTATCGATCGTATCGAGGAATATGGCGTGTCCGTCAAAGAGGTGATTAACTGTGGCGGTCTTGCTTCGAAGAATTCTCTGATGATGCAAATATACGCAGATATCACGGGACGCCCGATGAAAATATCCCGGAGTGCTCAGACCCCGGCCCTTGGAGCCGCGGTATTTGCAGCTGTGGCAGCCGGTACGGAAAACGGGGGATACAATTCCGTTGTTTCAGCACAGCGAAAGATGGTTGGGATCGATAAAACCTTTTCCCCTGCAGATGTGAATCATCGAACCTATAAAAGACTGTACGAGTTGTATCGTCAAATGCATGATGCCTTTGGCACGCAACAGTGGTCAGGCCGGATGTTCAATGTCATGAAGGACTTACTGGATATCCGCGATGCTGTGCAGGAAGGCGGAGAATGATCGATCAACTCAGGGACGAGGTCTATCAGGCGAATATTGCGTTGAGGCGTTATGGCCTGGTGACCCTTACCTGGGGCAATGTCAGCGGTATAAACAGCACTCGGGATGTGGTTGCCATCAAACCGAGCGGCGTTGATTACGAGTCTCTGACGGCTGCGGACATGGTTGTTGTAGATCTGGACGGGAATGTCCTGGATGGAAAACTGCGGCCCTCTTCGGATACTCCGGCCCATCTTGAACTCTACAGAGCATTTCCCTCGATCGGAGGCGTTGTCCATACCCACAGTACTTATGCGACGATGTTCGCCCAGGCATGCCGCGAAATTCCCTGCCTGGGAACCACTCACGCCGATCATTTCAACGGCCCGGTACCGGTCACGCGCTTCCTTTCCGCAGAAGAAGTTGAGATCGGATATGAACTCGAAACCGGCAAGGTAATTGTTGAGCGATTTTCGGATTTACATGCTGAAGATACTCCCGGAGTGCTTGTGGCCGGACATGCCCCATTCGCTTGGGGAAGGGATTCCGCAGACGCGGTTCAAAACAGTCTGATTCTGGAGCGCATAGCACATATGGCCCTTGGATCCTTGCAGCTGAATCCGGATATATCGGCCCTGCCGGTGCATATTCAACAAAAACATTATCAACGAAAGCATGGGCCCGAGGCCTACTACGGCCAGAAAAAGCCTTAAGGAACATTTGTCATGCAAAACATCCCTGATATCAAGCTTGGTATTGTAGCCGTCAGCCGGGATTGTTTCCCGATTGAGCTTTCACAAAAACGGCGCCGTCGTGTGGTTGCAGCCTGCCTGAAGCTCAATATTCCGATTATTGAGATCGATACGATCATAGAGAATGAGAGGGATGTGCTCAAGGCTCTGCAAGAGACGAAACAAAAAGGAGTCAACGCCCTGGCGCTGTACCTGGGGAATTTCGGTCCGGAAGGTCCAACGACACTGATGGCTGAGAAATTCGCCGGACCCGTAATGCTGGTTGCCGCCGCGGAAGATACCGGGCATGATCTGGTAGGCGGCCGAGGCGACGCCTATTGCGGATTGCTCAGTGCTTCCTATAATCTCGGTCTTCGAAGGCTGCAACCCTATATCCCGGAATATCCTATTGGGGATCCCGGGGATGTCGCTGCGATGTTGGGGAAATTTATACCGATTGCGCGCTCGGTTGAAGGGGTGCGCAATCTCAAAATCATTTCTTTCGGTCCCCGTCCGTTTGATTTTTTAACCTGCCATGCGCCGATTCAACCCCTTTTCGACCTCGGCGTGGAGATA
>JARRLM010000218.1:0-7112 GCA_037386985.1 Acidobacteriota bacterium
CACAAATGAAAAGCTCCGTAACATGAAGGAGGAGGTGATTGTTTCACAAGTGCCATCGGCGCTGCAGCCGCGGGTGTTCAACGATGACCTTCAGAATTATGTTTTCTACCTGGAAGATTTGACAGCGGATAGAAAAGACTGGTCTCACATATTTATTGCAGACAATACAGAAGCCAAAACATCTCGCACCATTCTGGCCCGATCCGGAACTTGGATCTGGTTAAAAGATTCGGACAAAGACCGTCTTCAGCTTCACTTGGTCGAAGGAGCCATCTATTCCACAGATATGGAAAATCCTCGGAAGGATCAATTCGAAACTGTCCCGGTTAAAGACTTCGCTATCGAACTTGAGAAAGCACCGGTTCGGAATAAGGAAAAGCCCAAAAAAGCCGCGGAAATGGGTATCCATGAACTCTGGAGGCACACTCACACAGGGGAATCGACCGAGAAGACGGAAGCCCTGGTTGAATTCAACCAAAGAATCGCACTTCCCTTTTCTGTTTTTCCATTTGCCCTCCTTGGACTCACACTGGCCGTAAACGCAAAAAAAGGAGGTCGCACATCCGGTTTCGTTTTGAGTCTTGTTATTGTTCTCCTTTTTTATTTGCTATTCATCAACGGGATACGACTGGCCTCAATCGGGAAAATTAGCCCGTGGATCGGTTTTGGGGCCGCAGACAATCTTCTGGCGTGTATGGGCATTTTCCTTCTGATAAAGGTTGAACGAGGTATTAAAGCGGACTTCTGGCTGTCAATGGATCAATGGAAAAACCGATGGAAAAAAGTAGGAACACGATACCATTTGGAGCGGCTTCAATCATGGATTGCCAGTTTTGATAATAAGCTTTTTCAGGCCCTCAGTGCCTTTTTTCGATTCCTTTTTCCGAAGGTATTCGATCTTTATATCGCCAAAGGATTTCTGACATATTTTTTCTGGTCTCTCGTAACCTGCAGTATCCTGTTTGTTGTTCTTACGCTGTTCGAACTTCTTGATGACGCCATACGCAATGAGATCCAATTCTTAAAGGTTTTGGAATATTTTATTTTCTATCTACCCCAGATATTTACGTTGGCCATTCCCATGGCCGTCCTGCTGGGCGTCCTGATAAATTTCGGCATTCTGGAGAAGAACTCGGAAATTACGGCGATAAAAGCCGGAGGATGGAGCCTGTATCGTATTACCATACCCGTATTCCTGCTTGCGGCCGGGTTCAGTGTCTGCCTCTTCTTGATTCAGGATTACGTTCTTCCCTATGCAAATGAACGACAGGACAGAATATGGAATGAGATTAAAAAACGAGCTCCCCAGACGACGATAGCTCAGAGAAAGTGGATATTGGGGGAATCAAACAGGATTTATAATTATGAATATTTCGATGAGAACCAGGATGTATTTGTCGGACTGAATATTTTTGAAATTGATCTGGATTCCGCAAGGATTTTACGAAGAATCCGCGCTGCTCAGGCTCATATCAGCCGGCAGAATGAATGGATTCTGGAAAATGGATGGGTTAGGGATTACAGACAGAACGATTTCATGAACATTAAGAAAGAAATCTTCGCGTTTCCCGAGAAAGCAGATTATTTTGAAAAAGAGATTTTTCAACCGAAGGAATCGTCGAAAATGACCTTCCAGGAATTAAACAAACACATTCAATATTTAATGAAATCCGGTTATAACGCAAAAGAATTAATGGTGGAGTTGCATAAGAAAATATCGTTTCCCTTCAGCTGCCTGACCATGACTCTGCTGGCCATCCCCTTTTCATTCATTATAGGAAAGAAAGGTGCTTTTTTCGGAATCGGCGCGAGTATCGCAATTGCCATTATCTACCTGATGGTATCCAGTCTTTTCGAAACGTTGGGAATTTATGGAATTCTTGCTCCTGTACTTGCCGCTTGGTCTCCCAACATAATCTTCAGTGCCGCTGGCTTCTGGCTCTTCCTTTCCGTCCGAACATAATCAAAGGTAATTTATTAGTTGTTATGTCGTAATCCGTTTCCGAAATGCCAATCCGCCCTCCTGATGCCATTCGTCCGTTGACAAATTTTAATCTGGCTAAGCCCTGGGGTGGAATTTGCGGTACACCTGTTTCAGGCGTTCACGGGTGATGTGCGTGTAAATCTGCGTTGTGGATATGTCGGAGTGACCGAGCATGAGTTGGACCGACCGAAGGTCCGCTCCGTTTTCCAGCAGGTGTGTCGCGAAACTATGTCGCAGCATATGCGGCGTTAAGGGTTTAGCTATAGAGACCTTTTGACCGTAGGCGCGCAGATTTTTCCAGAACGCCTGGCGTGTCATAGCTTCTCCTCTGCGAGTTACGAAGAGGTCGTTGCTCTTTTTCTTGCCGAGTAGTTTCGAACGGAATTTTCGGACATATTCTTCCACCCAATCTTTGGCTTCGGAACCGATCGGAATGATTCGCTCCTTGTTTCCCTTGCCGATACAGGTAACTATTCCCAGTCGTAGGTTTACGTGCATCATCTTTAGAGACAATAGCTCACTGACGCGAAGACCCGATGCATACAGGATTTCCAGCATCGCTCTATCCCTGCACCCGAGTGCAGAGTCCTTCTCAGGTGCATTGAGTAGCTTTTCAACTTCTTCGCTGTTGAGAAACCTCGGCAAAGGTTTTGCAGTTCGAGGGGACTGGAGGTGCTCTGTCGGATCCGTGCTGATAACCCGGTCATTTATCAGAAATCGAAAGTAACTTCGGGCGGCATTAAAGGCTCTGGCTGCTGATCTGGGCGACAATCCACCGGTAATCAGATACTGTAGCCAATCCTGCATGTCTGATTGATCCAGCAGGAGAATGCTTTTTCCGTTTCTTTCCGCGTATGCTTTCAGTTTTTCAAGATCCAGAAGATAGGCGCTTACGCTGTTAGGCGCCAGTCCCCTTTCCACTCGAAGGTAAGTTTCGTATTCCGGTAGAAAATCACGATTCATGGTATGCACTTAAAATACCGTTGAGCATTAAAACGTAAAAAACCGGCTTGATGATTAACGTTCCCATGGCCGACGTAGAAAAACTATGTTTATCAACCTCTTTCCCACTGCTTGACCCGTGTTAGAACATCATACTACTATAGGTCTTCCTTATGACAGCATCTTGCACAAAGTCCGTATAAACATACCCTGGATCTGATCATGAAATTATCTGAGATTGCTCGAAGGATCGGTTGTAGAATGGAAGGATCCGATGACGTAGAAATTCTCCGTGTTGCAGCCATTGAGGAGGCCGGTCCGGGAGATATTACTTTTGTTTCAAACCGCAAATATGTCCGTCATTTAAAAACTACCAAAGCCGAGGCCATTATACTCGGCGAAGACCTTCCTCCCGTTCCCATACCCAGCTTACGAACGGAGGATCCATATCTTGCATTCGCGCGTGCTCTCGAAATCTTTCATGTACCGCTTCGACAGGATCAAGGCATACACCCAACCGCAATCATTGGTGAAGAGGTCGAAATTGGACCGGATGTCAGTATCGGTGCCTATGCCGTAATCGGCAAAGGGTGCACCCTCGGATCCGGTGTAACCGTATTTCCGCACGCTGTCCTGTATCCCGGTGTTCGGATTGGCAACGATGTATCGATTCATTCCTGCGCTGTTATCCGTGAGTTCTGCGAGTTAGGAAACAGAGTGATTCTTCAGGACGGGGTTGTTATCGGGAGTGATGGACTGGGATTTGTCCCAACGAAAGACGGAAGTTTTTATAAGATAATGCAAACCGGCCGAGTCATTATCGAAGACGATGTAGAGATTGGCGCGAATACCACGATCGATCGTGCTGCCGTCGGGAATACCATTATTCGCAAAGGTGCAAAGTTGGACAATCTTGTCCAAATAGGTCACGGCGCTCAGGTGGGTGAGCATAGCGTACTGGCGGCACAGGCGGGCCTTGCGGGATCTACTCGTCTAGGGCGCGGTGTGTGGGTTGGGGGCCAAGCGGGTTTCGCCGGTCATCTCGATGTAGGTGACAATGCTGTTATAACAGCCCAGAGCGGAACCTCTCATGACATCCCCCCTAAGGCGATTGTTTCAGGTTCCCCTGCGTTTGACAACCAAACCTGGCTGCGCTCAGTTGCACTATTCCCCAAATTACCAGCCCTTTCCCGAAGAATTCGCACCCTTGAAAAGGAAGTACAGCGGTTGAAACAGATCATCGAATCTAAAAATTCAAAATAGTTCTGTTCCTGGAGAAAAATTCGCCGATAAAGACACTAGGCTATTCGAGAAGCTGAACTCAGCCTGGAGATCGGAGAATTCCGGCTTGCCGGAAGCGCGGCCTCCGGGCTGGGGAAGTCCGTCCCTCCCTTCCAATCCTGATATAGAATTCATGTTTTGGCCAAAAATTCACCATTGGATGAAATTCCTGTAAATATTATTTTTTTAAGATTCATGATCCTTTGATTGCAGGCTGAATTAATGTACCATGAAGGTTCTTTTTACTTTACTGGAATGCACTTATCAACGCGGGAGATCGTAAATGTCCTGGTAGTGGTGAGATGAAGGATCTTCTTGGAGGCAAGGGTGCAGGTCTTGCAGAGATGACCAATGCAGGATTGCCGGTACCTCCGGGTTTCACGATTACGACTCAGGCATGCACCTCTTACTACTCAGCAGGAGAAAAGTTCCCACCCGGTATGTGGAATCAGGTCCTTTCAGCAATGAAGAAAGTGGAATTGGCCGCTAAAAAAGAATTTGGCGGTTCGATCAATCCACTCCTGATCTCCGTCAGATCCGGGGCCAAATTCTCCATGCCCGGGATGATGGACACGGTTCTTAATCTGGGACTCAATGAAGAAACACTCCGGGGATTGGCTCGTCTTACTTCGAATGAACGTTTTGCGTTCGATGCCTATCGCAGGTTCATTCAAATGTTTGGGAAAATTGTCATGGGAGTGGATGGGGAGCTTTTTGATCATACCCTGGAAAAAATCAAACGGTCGATTCGCGCGGCGCAGGATACCGACCTTACAGCAGAGCACCTGGCGCAAGCCTGTGACGAATTCATCGAGATCATCCGCAGAGAAACTGGCAAACATTTCCCAACAGACCCTTATCAACAGCTTGAAGAGTCCATAAAAGCTGTTTTTTCCTCCTGGAATGGAGATCGAGCCATAGCCTATCGTCGTCGAGAAAAAATTCCGGACGATCTCGGGACCGCCGTAAATATCTGCACCATGGTGTTCGGCAATATGGGAGATAATTCCGGAACAGGCGTTGCGTTTACGCGTAATCCCGCGACGGGTGAAAAAAAGCTATTTGGAGACTATCTGGCAAACGCGCAGGGCGAAGATGTCGTTGCCGGAATTCGAACACCCAAAAACATTCTGGAGTTGAAGGAAGACCTTCCTGAGATCTATAAACAGTTTAAGGCGGTTGCAGACAAACTGGAGCGGCATTACAAGGAAATGCAGGATCTTGAATTCACGGTTGAACGCGGAAAACTCTGGATGCTGCAAACAAGAAATGGGAAGAGGACCGGTCCGGCTGGCGTAAGAATCGCCGTTGAAATGGTTAAGGAGAAGTTAATAGATGAACGTACGGCCCTTATGCGTGTTCCTGCGGGAGACCTGGACCAGCTTCTTCATAAAATGGTCGATCCCAAGGCAAAACTGAACATACTGACGCGGGGTATCAATGCCAGCCCCGGCGCGGCGGCCGGTAGAGCAGTTTTCTCCCCAAAGGATGCCGAGACGTGGAATGAAAAAGGAGAGCGCGTCATACTGGTAAGGCGTGAAACATCTCCGGAGGACGTACGCGGCATGGATGCCGCACAGGCTATTCTGACTTCAACGGGGGGACCGACCAGCCATGCAGCGGTGGTAGCGCGCGGTTGGGGAAAACCGTGTGTAGTGGGCGCGAGTGATATCTCAATCGATTACGCCAAAAATGAGTTCTCAGTTCATGGCACGCGCGTTCGTCGTGGAGACTGGATAACTGTGGACGGGACCAGCGGACAGGTGATTTCCGGACAGGCTCCTCTTATTGATCCTGAGCTTGGGAATGATTTCCGCCAGCTGATGAAATGGGCCGACAAGGCCCGGAGGCTTAAGGTCCGTACCAATGCGGATACACCCGGAGATTCCAAGGTTGCGAGGAGTTTCGGCGCGGAGGGAATCGGCCTTTGCCGTACCGAACATATGTTCTTTGCAGGCGATCGAATCGATTATGTGAGGCAGATGATTCTCGGTTCCCTGGATTATAAGAGGATTGAAAAGGAAATAAACGAACTCGAAATTGAAATAAGCCGGACAGGCGCGACGAAGAAACAGAAAGAACTTCAAAATATACGTGAGAAACTCCAAGAAGCCATTCAGGAACCCAAACGTTTGTATATGGGAGGTCTGAATGAATTGCTGAAACTGCAACGGAAAGATTTTGAAGGAATTTTTAAAGCCATGAACGGCCTACCTGTGACGATCCGGACGCTGGATCCGCCGCTGCATGAATTTCTGCCTCACAACCAGAGCGAAACACAGAAACTGGCACGTAAACTTAAGGTGAATGCCAAAAAGCTTTGGGAAACGGTTCAGTCCCTGCACGAGGCTAATCCCATGCTGGGACACCGTGGCTGCCGTCTTGGTGTTGTATTTCCGGAAATAACGGAAATGCAGGCCAAGGCTATTTTTGAAGCCGCCATCAACGTGCAGAAAAAAGGAATCAAGGTTTTGCCAGAAGTTATGATCCCGTTAGTATCGGATATTAATGAGCTGAAACTCCAGGCTGCGTCCGTTCGTAAGATTGCGGATGATATTTTCAAGAAGAAAAAGCAGAAGGTGAAATATCTCGTCGGCACCATGATTGAATTGCCACGAGCAGCTCTGACGGCAGATCAGATTGCGGAAGTTGCCGAGTTCTTTTCTTTCGGCACCAACGACCTTACCCAGACTACATATGGAATCTCGCGCGACGACTCCGGCAAGTTCCTGCCGTTTTATATCGGGAATCGAATTTTTATGGACGATCCTTTCCAGGTCCTTGACAAGGAAGGCGTCGGACAGCTTGTACGGATGGGTACGGAACGTGGACGAAAAACAAGAGTCGATCTTAAGGTCGGAATATGCGGAGAACATGGCGGGGAACCGTCCTCGGTGCATTTCTG